>CAMYNZ010000140.1:0-20576 GCA_947259865.1 uncultured Desulfobacterales bacterium
CGGGTAAGAATCCGCAAAGTTTCGCCCTTTAAGAGGTTAGGGTAAAATCAAAAAAAGTCAGTTGGAAAGGAACGAATTGTGGCAGAAGAATTGGATCTTCAAACGCCAGAAACGTCACAAAATGCGATGCCTGAAGAAAGTGGTTCCTCATCTGCAGTTTGCTGAGATAGGCAATCATCTGCAGGTGCAGATGCTAAAACGGCTGTTTTACCGTTGCAACCCAAACCGGCCAAAGAAATTGTCTGTTGCGGATCCTCTTCAGCACCACAAAGCAGCCCCAACGAACGTCCCGGTTATGCGCTTTGCCCTTTTGTCGAAGATTTCATGCCAACACCGATCGGTCCGGTCCCCAGGATCAAGACGGAGCTGTCCGCGACCGATATTGTCGGGACCATCAAGACTCGCCTGAGCATATCCCGAATGAATTATACAGTTGCTCCGGGGCTTTATGGCATAGGGGAGCCGAGTTCAAATTCGCCCGTGCTGGTAACAGCCAACTACAAGTTGACCTTTGATGTGTTGCGCAAAGAAATGGCCGGCCTCAATGTTTGGATTCTCGTGGTCGATACGCGGGGTATAAACGTGTGGTGTGCGGCCGGCAAAAAAACCTTTTCAACCCAGGAGGTCGTTCAACGGGTAAAACTTTCAAGTTTGGATCGGGTTGTAGACCATCGCAAACTGATATTGCCCCAGCTCTCTGCCACAGGGGTATCGGCCCAACAGGTCAAAAAGGGCTGCGGCTTTAAGGTCGTCTGGGGGCCGGTACGTGCCGTTGATATCAAATCCTTTCTTACAAGCGGAATGAAGGCGGATACGGATATGCGGCGGGTCACATTTTCTTTTCCCGAAAGAGTGGTGCTCATACCGGTAGAGCTTTCCGTCGTTTTAAAACAAATGGTGTGGTTGATCATTCTCGCTTTTCCCCTGGTTGGAAGCCGTACCCTGGCCGGCTCTAGCGGTTTAGACCGCTTTTCACCAAGGCTCGCAGTCGTCGAGCCATGTTGTCGTCCACGTCGCGGCATTGTTACCCTGGATACCAACACGGGCATTTGCTTTAAAAGGAGCCATCGCAGGGTTTATAACCGGCACCGCTGTTGTCTGGATATTCTGGCATCAGGTCGGCGGATGGGGTGCACTGGGCCTTCTTTTTTGCACGGCAGTTATCAGTTCTTACCTGGCGATGAATTTTACCGGATCGACGCCCTATACCTCGATGTCCGGTGTCGAAAAAGAAATGCGCAGGGCCCTGCCCCTGCAAATGGCTGCAGGACTGATGACCGTTGTGGTGTGGGTTGGGTCGGCCTTTGTTTGATAATTTTTTAATTTAAAAGCAGTTTCTAAGTTGGTCGCTGCATAAATCATCAGCGACTGCATCGTGCGAACTCATGCATAAAGGAGCCTAACGAAAGAACAGCGTTTGAACATTAATCATTAGGTGGCAGGTAAATTCATCAGTGTGCACCAAAACCACATCCGGGTCACAGCCTGTTCGTTCGTAAGGCTCCCTAATGCATTCAAACAGCGCACGATTTCGCTGCTGATAATTTATTCCGCTATCTTTGCAATGATCTGTCCAGTTCGGGGGTTGGGGCAATTCGTTAAACCGCAGCCTGCGACGAGCTCAGCCGAGTCGAATATCGAATAAAGAATACTGAATATCGAAGGAAAAAATAATATGGAAGGATTCAGGTATTTACCCGGAGTTTCAACCTTGACTTTAGACGAGCAGGCCTGTGTGGGGTGTGGCATGTGTGAAATTGTGTGCCCCCATCGCGTAATGACGCTCGAAAATCGCAAAGCCAAAGTGGCTGATTACAACGGATGCATGGAGTGCGGGGCCTGTGCAACCAACTGTCCGACAAATGCCATTGCGGTCACCCCGGGTGTGGGTTGTGCATCTGCCATTATTAACACCTGGCTAAAGGGGAGAAAGACTTCATCCTGCAGTGAAGTGAAATGCTGCTGACTTCACCGTTAGAAGTGGTTTCAAAAACACGTTTGAGGCGGGCAAGCCGCGCCGGAGGCGGACAAGCCGCGCCGGAGGCGGACAAGCCGCGCCGGAGGCGGACATGCCTCAGATCAGGTTTTTGTTTATAAAATAATGCGTTGAAAAGCCGCAATATTCGGTTAACCGGATATATCGCGGCTGAAAGCCGCTCCCACCCATGCATCATCGATAGGTGGGAGCGGCTTTCAGCCGCGATCGAAAGGAATCCAACCGGTTTTTAATCCCGCTACAAGGGGGAGTGACGGGCTCAAAGGATCAACCCATTTTTCACCTTCGAAATTCAGTATTTCTTGTTCGATATTCTGCGGTTCAAATCAATTAAGTTTCATTCTTGTCAGAAATCCACACCTGCAAACAGTTGCCGAATTACTCTGATTTAAAGTGGTCCCACCCCGCCGGTATAACCTCTTTGGAGGTTCCTTCCGGATTGATCAACTCAATGGACCCTGTATCGGTAATTTCGCCGATGGCAAAAAGCGGCTCGTTAAATTTTTTTTGATACTCCCGGGAAATCTGGGTCGCGACATCGGCGGCTACCGTGATAAGTAGGGTGTAGTCTTCTCCTCCTGCCAGAGCAAATTCTATGGGGTCAAAATCATACTGATCACAAAAGTGTTTAAGGTTTTGTGATAGCGGAATTTTTTCAGCATATATTTTTGCTCCCACCCCGCTTTGCTTGACGATGTGACCCAGATCAGAACTGAGTCCATCACTGACATCGATAGCAGCACGGACTATTTTTTTAGACGCCAGGAATCGTCCTTCCCGCAGGCATGGTTTTGGCAGGATATGGGCTTCAAATAATTGCCTGTGTTCTTTGGATGCAACTTCAATATCATTCAGGACAAGATGCAAACCCGCCCTGCTGTCTCCCAAACAACCGGTTGAAAATATTACATCGCCTCGGCGGGCTTTGTCGCGGAATAAAATTTCAGATTTTGAAACAAAACCCGTAACGACAACATTTATGATCAAATCAACGCTTGAACGGGTTGTATCGCCACCAAGAATATTGACTTTATACTCCCTAGCCAGGCTTTTCATGCCCTGATAAATATCATCGAGAAAGTCGATGTTGCAGTCCCGGGGAATGGCAATGCTGACAAACGCCTCCCGGGCAGTGCCGCCCATGGCGGCAATATCACTTAGATTGACCGCCAGCGATTTATATCCCAGGTTAAATCCGGATGTTGCTTCTCTTAAAAAATGAATCCTTTCAACCAGCAGATCTGTTGTGACCAGTGTGATTTGATTCGGATCAGTAGTAAAGGCCGCAGCGTCATCACCGATTGCCTTTACGATATTATCGGGTCGAATCAGGCAACCGTGGCTAATCTTCTCTATAAAACCGAACTCTCCTATATCACGCAGTTTCATGAAATTCTTGCCTGGGTAATGGTTTTGAATAATTCTTGGGTCGCAAGCTCCGGATTATCAGCCGAGACGATAGCGGATACAACCGCAACGCCATCTGCGCCGTGTTTAATTACGTCGGCGGCATTGTCTTTTGTGAGACCGCCGATACCAACCAGAGGTATCCGAACCGCATTTCGGATTTCCCGCAGACCCTCCAGGCCAAGGGCAGGTGCCGTATCGGTCTTCGTCGGAGTGGCGTAGATGGGACTCACCCCGATATAATCAGCGCCCCCTTTTTCGGCTTCGATTGCATCCTGTAAAGATTCTGCAGAAACACCGATGACCATCGAATCTTTTAAAATTTTCCGGGCCACATGCAGCGGCATATCTGATTGACCCAGATGAACACCATCTGCGCCAACCGCCTGGGCGACGTCTACCCGATCATTGATAATGAGGGGTATGTCATGAACGTTGAGATGCGCTTTTATGGAATTGGCCTGCTCAATGAACTCGCGTATCGGGCAATTTTTCTCCCTGAGCTGCACGCAGGTAACCCCGCCGCGCACGGAACTTTGCAGGATTTCCAAGGTCGTTCTGCCGCGGGACAGACCCCGGTCGGTAACTAAATATAGTGAATAATCAATTTTCTTTTTCATTCCCGTTCTATTTTACAGCCGTTTTTAAGTTCTTCCGGAGTTATCGTATAAAGTGCATCCAGCAGGCTTATCATAAAACTCCCGGGCGCCGAAGCATGCCGACCGGCGATCTCTCCGGCCAGGCCAAAGTAGGCCAGCGCGGTTGCCGTGGCACTGACCGGATCCTTGTCGACAGATAAAAATGCGCCAATAGTAACCGTGGCCGTGCATCCGGTGCCGGTAACGCTGGCCATTAACGAATGGCCGTTGGCTACTCGAATGACCTGATGGCCGTCGGTGATAAGATCAACCGGACCGGTAATCGCCAGGGTGGTTCCGAGTTCGGCAGCCAATATTTTTGCTGTCCGGGCGGCATCTTCAACCGAGTGAATGGAATCCACACCCTTGGTTGTTGAATTATCATGCCGAAGAGATAGGATTTCAGAAGCATTTCCGCGCAATACGCTGATGCGTGTTTCGGTGATCAGCCTTTTAGCAGACAGGGTCCTGAGTGATGTTGCGCCCGCACCCACCGGATCCAGAATAATTGGTGTACGGTTTTCCGAGGCCTTTTTACCGGCCGTTATCATGGCATCAATCCAGTCATCGGTCAGCGTGCCGATATTGAGCACCAGGGCGCCGGCAAATGACACCATCTCTTCCACTTCGTTTATGGCATGGGCCATCACCGGCGAGGCTCCCATGGCCAGAAGTGCGTTGGCGGTAAAATTCATGACCACAAAATTGGTAATGTTGTGAACCAGAGGTTTTTTTTCTCTTACAGCGATAAGGTTCTGTGCTGCTCTGTCAGGCAAATTTTCCATATTCATGCTCTCTTTTGTTTTTTGGTCAATTCAGGGGTCGGGGTATTTTTTCTTGCCATACAAACCGGGTGCCTTACACCCGGCTGCAAGTGCACCGTTTAAAGCACTGGCGTGCTTTTGTCCTTTTATATTATTAGCAGTGAATATCGAATGACGAACAAGGAATATCGAACCGCAGAACGATTTTTTCTTTCGACATTCAGTATTCTTTATTCGATATTCGACTCGGCTGAGCTCGTCGCAGGCTGCGGTTAAACGAATTGCCCCGACCCCTATATTAATATTACCCTAATTGAGCGAAAGTCGAGGGTGCCCCAGATTCAAGGCGTCCAAGGGCGAAGTCGTAGTGAACTACTGCGAGCCCTTGGCAACCAGCCAGAGGCTGACAAGCGCGGAAGATGGGGTGTTCCGCCAACGTACTCTGGCGGATAAACATGGGCTTTCCCGAAGGGTAAACAAAATGGAGTGGTTTTTTGACAATTTATATTTCACTGATGCGAGAGTTGTAAACAGCCTACACGTTGCTTAACGAATGTAATAAATTAGGTTTTTTATATAAATTCTCCATTTTGTTTACGCTCATTTAGGGTATTATTAAACTCAGATGGCCTTCGATCAATAAAAAAGCCGTTTCCGGCAGGAAACGGCTTAACACACTCCAAAACTATATGGAGATTATGAATGGTTACTGTCGTTTCCCTACGCTGGTATTATCCAGATCAGGTTCAAAGGGTTTTATCTCAGGCCCCACCGGCCACCCCGGTCACTCAACTTTTTGCTAGTTTAAAACTACGGAGTATGTATGAGAGTGTCAAGTGAAAATTTTAGCTTCACTATAGCCCCATACTCTCATTGATCAAGACAACCCGCGTCCTGCCCTTGGGAAAGGATTTTTCAGTAATTGTCCAGGTGTTGCAGATGCGGTCGGGGCTGCTGCATTCTTCACAGTAAGAGGTTTTGATACAGGGCGTTTTTTTATCCAATCGCATGGCATTGGTGGGGGCCGCGTAATTCTTGACCCGGAAAATAGCGGTGTTTAAACTGGAAACGATTTTATTGCGTCCGACCAGCACGACCACATTTTTGGGACCAAAGGTAATACCCACGACCCGGTTGCCGGTCATATCAAGGTTGACCAGCTGGCCCGATTCAGTGACGGCATTGGTTCCGGTGATAAACAGATCCACCAGCAGTGATTGCCGGCGACGCTCATATGCTTGCGCGGGTTTGATTTTTTTATCGAGAGTGTCCAGCACTTCCATATCTTCGCGATTTTTTAAGGCCGCATAAAGACCGGTGGCAACGAATGTCATGGAGCCGCCCCAGGAGATGCTTTTGGGGTTTATGGCGGGGATAATGTTCTCCATCACGATTTCTTTGGCCGCTGCCTTATTTTCAGCCACAAAGACCTCAAAATTATTGGCCTCTAATTCTTTTTTGAGATCGTTCAAGCGTATCTGCCAAAAATTTTCCATTGGTTTGTCCATTTGTCACTCCTTCAGTTCAACTTGAGGTTATGCTAAGATTTGAAAGATAGCTATGCGTGAAGTCAGCAAGCTTTTCAGTCCAGCCGCTGGTAGAAGCGGAATGGGCCGCAATAGCGAGCACTTACCCCGCAGCTTGCTGCGGGGTTTGCGAGCGAATCAGAAAATAGATAGAATTCCTCTCGGCGAAGATTCCCTGCAGCTTGCTGCAGGGTACGCTTCAATTATCGGCAGCGAAATCGTGCGCTGTTTGAATGCATTAGGGAGCGTTGCGTAAGAACAGGCGGCAACTGAAATTCAGGTTAGGTGTGCGCTGCTGATTTTATCGCTAACCGGGTGCTTAATTTTTGATCACTGTTCTTATGTTACGATCCCTTATGCATGAGTTCGCACGATGCAGTCGCCGATGATTTATGCAGCGACCTGTCGGAGAAAATTCTCTGACCTCACAATTGTGTAAAGACCCACCCGGGGTCTAGCCTGTGCGCTCTTGCGGGTTCCTGCCGCTATATAGAGAAATGAAAACCGTCTGTCAAGCTTTCACGGGCTGTGGCACGGGTAATTTTTCACTTCCTCCGGTTAAAGTTCCGAGATACGAGTGCTGCCCGCTGCACCTTAAATTGATATTTGACCCATAGTTTGATAATTAATAATATTGGGATCATGTCCGGATTAGTTGTAGTCAATTAAAGCAAAATAAGCTGTTATCTTCAATTGAGCAGTTGTAATCCCAGAGGGTACAAGGGGTCAGGGATTCAAGGGGTCGAGTGAAATGCTAAAGAATTACAAAGATTTGAAAGTATTGAAAAAGGTGTATTGGGCAGGCTAAAAAAGACATTTTAGAAAGCGAAAGAATGCTAAAGACGCTGTTAAAGTCTTTAGAAAACAAACACTTGAATCTTTATCCGCCGTCTCTTTGGCGGGCTTGACCCCTGGAATCCTTGGACCCTTTTCTCCAACTAAATTGGAGAAGAACTAAGTGGGCTTCACGTCAACGCGTTATCCGGGTCAATTTTATTGTAAAAATGTCGATATTTTGTTTTAAATGGGTAAAGCGATTCTAATTTTTTGAAACCACCACGAGGTGACTTCCCATGAAATTCAGAGATGTTGAAGATGTGCGCCATAAACTGGAACAGGCTGATTATATCTGTTCTCAGACCATTGCTACGGTAGTTTTTTTAGCCCAGGCCACCCAAAAACCCATACTGGTAGAAGGTCCGGCGGGTGTTGGCAAAACCGAACTGGCCAAGGCGGTGGCCAAAAGCCTTAACCGCAGCCTGATTCGCCTTCAATGCTATGAGGGCCTGGATGAGTCCAAGGCTCTATATGAGTGGGAGTACGCCAAACAAATGCTCTATACTCAGATGATGAAGGAAAAAATTAACGAGGTTATCGCCGGGTGCGAATCGTTAACGGAAGCCGTAGATCGTATAGCCACTCAGGAAGACGCATTTTTTTCCGAACGGTTCATGCAGCCGCGTCCCCTGTTGCAGGCTATCTATTCGGAAAGTCCGGTCGTATTATTAATAGACGAGGTGGACAAATCTGATCCGGAATTCGAGGCGTTTCTGTTGGAGGTATTAAGCGACTTTCAGGTTTCGATACCGGAACTGGGTACCCGCCGGGCACGTAATATACCCTTTGTGGTCCTGACATCCAATGACTATCGAGATATGAGCGATGCCCTGAAACGACGTTGTATTCATCTATATATAGATTATCCCGACCGGGATCTGGAAATGAAAATTGTTCGTCTGAAGATTCCGGGTATTGATTCGCATCTGGCCGATCAAATCGTCCGTTCGATTCGACGTATCCGTGACCTGGATCTGAAAAAGAAACCGGCCATCTCCGAAACCCTGGACTGGGCGCAATCCTTGATTGCGCTTAAAGTCGAAGACCTGAATCCGGAGGTTGTCTCTCAATCTTTGAACGTTATCTGCAAGTACAGGGCAGACGCCGATCAGGTTGTAAATAACATGGAAAAAATTTTTAACTAAATCATAACTCGGACAAGCCGGAACCAAAAATGACAAATTTTGAAATCGAATGTTTATGTCAGAATAGGCAGATACTGGATACTGGATGCTTGATGCTGGATAAAATAAGGATATTACCTTTAAAAACCAGTATCCCCGCCCGCCTCGCCTGAGCGGCTAGCGATGGCGGGCAGGCAGAAACTTCACCCTCTTGAATCCTGCCTTCGGCAGGGCCACCAAAGGTGGCATTCAACAGGGCAAGGCATCCAGCATCTCTCAGATAACCGCAGCACGAGATGTTATCCATATTTTTTGCCACAAACAGCACAAAAATAGTTGCTAAGAAACTAATGGTGAATCTGGTTTTAAAATTTGTATCCTGCAGCCGGGTGGCCGGTCTCAGAGTTTCCACCGCCGAAGTGCTGGATTGCCTCACACAGCTTGAACTGATCGATGTTTTGGATGAAACTCAATTTGCAGCAGTATTGCGTGCAAATTTCGCTAAAAGTCGCCGGGAGCAGGCAAAATTTGATCATCTCTATCACCTGTTTTTTCACGAACTGCGGCAAGATGCCGGAATTGCAAATTGCCGCGAGCTAGCGGATCAAAAGGCGGAACTCCTTGAAGCCCTGACAAGCCAGTTAAACGGCAACCCTGCCGCCCAGGCCATAATTGATCTGTTGGGTGATGATCCTTCACCGTTTTTAGAGGCCCTTCGCAGGATGGGATCAACCGGGGAGGGTCCGCCCGGGGGTATCGGGGGCAACCTGGGGCCTGTTACTAGGCGCCTTGAAATGATGCTGGCCCTGACGGATATAAAGGCTGAGCTGTCCGAATTTTTGAATGAAAATCGCTCCCGGATACCCTGGGAGGATCGGCGAGATTTAACCTCGCATTTTGACGACCGCCTTGAGGCTGCCCGCAGACTGCTTATGGACGATCCGCGGCCCGACTATGATCCTGCAAAACAGGTGAAATCCTATGATAATCACTTAAAAGAGCTGGGAAAAATTTCGTTCTCCTCTCTTACACCGGCAGAAGTGACAGAAGTCCGCGAGCTTATCGATCAGCTCGTGCGCAAATTCAAAGACACGGTCAGCCGCCGTTACGCTAAATCGAATCGGGGTCTGTTGGATGTAAAAAAGACTTTGCGGTGTTCGGCCAAGTATCAAGGTATACCCATGGAAATTTTTTTTCGGGGCCGGCCACCGCGGAAAGGTAAAATTATTACCTTATGCGATTTATCCGGTTCCGTCTGGTCTGCCGCTCGCTTTATGCTCAACATGCTGTATTCATTGCAAGAATGCTTTACGCAAGTCCGCAGTTTTGTATTTGTAGCCGGCCTGGATGAAGTGACCCGGATCTTTGAAAATTTTGAGATCAACCTTGCCATTGATAAGGTTTTAAGCCAGGCTGAGATCGACTATAATGCCGCCACAGATTACGGTCAGACTTTCCGTGATTTTAAAAAGGATTACATGGACATTCTCAATAAGAAAACGACGCTGATCATAATCGGCGACGGGCGCACCAATTATGCCAACCCTGAGGAGGAAATTCTGGACCAAATGCGGGATAGATGTCGCCGGATTATCTGGCTTAACCCGGAAACCGAGATTTTCTGGAACTCCGGTGACAGTGTAATGCGCCTGTATCAAGAATACTGTCACGAAGTACGACCCTGCCAGAATCTTAACCAACTAATTGATTTTATAAAGGATCTTGTCCTATAAAAAAGGATCATGTCCGAATTAGTTGTAGTTAATTAAAGCGGAATAAGCTATTATCTCCGATGGAGCAGGTGTTATCCCAGCGGGTACAAGGGGTCGAGTGAAATGCTAAAGAATTACAAAGAGCAGATACTATTAGCAGGGGATTTAGGATTAATTGAAAAAGGTGTATTGGGTAGACTAAAAAAGTCATTGCAGAAATTGAAAGAATGTTAAAGCCGATGATTACGTCTTTAGAAAACAAACCCTTGAGTCCTTGACCCCTGGAATCCTCGGACCCTCTTCTCCAACTAAAGTGGAGAAGAATCTTAATAACACCATGTTTTTTGAAAAAGGCTTGAATCGCATAGGGGTAATGTGTATACTAGTAGGATACTTTACCCTACAGCAGCCGATAGTTCAACAAAAGGTCCAAACAACCACCCCCATATATATCGTTCAATAGGAACCGGAGAAGCAGCCAATCTCCTATTGTTTCGGGCGGGTGCGTGTCACACTATACAGGAGAGAGCGCCATGGACATTATCTGGGACATCGGATTTCAGGCAATTAAAATTTTAACGCTGGTTGCCGGAATCTCAGGGGTCGCACTTTCACTTATGCTGCTTTTTGCACCCAACCTGACCAAAGCCATCAGTGAAATGTGCAATCGGTACGTGGATTTTGATCGAAAAATCAACTATCTCGATCGGGATATCCCTACCGATAAGCTGGTTTATCGACACAATATCATTTCGGGTTCATGCCTAATTATAGGATCGGCCTTTACGATTGCTTTTTTATTTTACAGCCTGGATGTCAAAAGTTTTGTCATCGTCTTTTTCGGTTCCCAAAAATTTGCCACCACCAATGAAGTTATTTTCAGTACTTTTGCCTTGTTTGGCAAAATGGCTGCTATCCTGGGCATAGTAATTGGCTCGATTCTTCTATTTAATCCCGTGATTATGAAAAATATTGAAACTAAGTTGATTACCTGCAAAACTCGATCAGGCTCAGGGAGATTTTGATACTGTTATTTATCAGCGTCCGTTTCTGTACGGCTCAATCGGGCTGATAACGTCAATTTTTCTGACCGTACTTGCGGTAACAAATATACTATAGAAATTTTAAGAAGACCGGGCTGATTATATCCACCCGGTCCACTAATATGTTTGTAAAAAGGGGGTATTTCGCCCCCTTTTTCTATTTTTAGAGATGGTAACGTTGATAGACTTATAAAATAGCTATTTGTTTTAGGTTTTCAGTTTTAAGCATTAAGCTACTTTTTCACCTCATAAAACTACTTAAAACATAAAACCTAAAACTTAACGGGCTGTCGTCCAAATATTTTTAAGCGGTCTTTAAACGTTTTAGACTCAGCGAAAATATCTTTGGGCAATAGCCCGTTAATATAAACGTATTTGGTTTCTTCGTCTCCATCAACATTGACTGGGTATTATTTATTATTATATTTCGATCTAAAAGCATAAGTGTATAAAAAATACCCACTTCTCCAGAGTATTTCGGCCATATCGGGTAAAAAGTATCCAGAGATTGATACCGGGTTTTATGGATTCCGACTTCTGACTCTTTTTTGCTGTCAAATTATGTGAGCATTTTCTGCAGGAGCACGGGGTAAAGGGACCCTGCGCTCCTGCCTGCAAACCAGTCATCGGTTTCAGAAGTGATTTGGAGATGGCTTCCGGAATGGCATCTCTTTTGCTAACGAATAAGATCGTATGAAAAAAAAACTTAAAATTAGCAGATACTGGGCCAGTATCCCGCCGTGGATATTTATCGGTGCCGCAGTGGTGCTTATTCCGATAATTGCATTCATGACGGTACAAAATATTAACCGACAAAAGGATGCTGGCTATCGGCTGTTACTGGAAAAAGGTGCGGCCTTGATAAGGTCTTTTGAGGCCGGCACCCGCACCGGCATGATGGGGATGATGCGCAGCGGATTCAAACTTCAAAGACTGCTCACCGAAACTTCCCAACAATCCGATATTGCGTATTTGCTGGTAACCGATGATGCCGGTAAAATCATGGCCCACAGTGACCTTTCCCGGATAGACGATATTTACGGCAGGGATTTAAACCTGGCAAATCTTTTAACACTGGAAACTGTTCGCTGGCGCATCGTTGCCCGGCCGGATGGCCCAGACGTTTTTGAGGTGTATCGAAAATTTTCGCCCACCGCCGGTCGATTGGGTAACCATCACGGCTTCAGGACGCAACCCCGGCAACCTATGAGACGGGGTGAAGAGCCGCCGCCATCTTCTCAAGTCATATTTGTCGGTTTGGATATGGGGTCAATTGAAGCAGCCCGTATGGCCGATACCCGGCATTCCATCGTCATGGGCTTGATTCTCCTTTTTATCGGATTTGCCGGCGTTATATTACTGTCCCTGGCCCAGAGTTATCGCGCTACCAAGGTATCCCTTTCCAGGATAAAAGCGTTTTCCGACAACCTGGTGGAGAACATGCCGATTGGCCTTATTGCAGTTAATGATCAGCACAAAATTGCTTCTTTTAATCATGTGGCTGAGTTTACGCTCGGTCTTTCAGCCGAAAAATTGATTGGCCAGGATGCCGAGAGCGCACTTCCGCTAGAATTGCTGCAACAAATCGATACCCTGGATGCCGGCAGCAGTTTGATTGAAAAAGAGATTGAGTGCAGCACATTGAAAGGTAAGCGGATTCCCCTGGAGGTGGGTGCACAATCTTTGCGTGATGCTGACGGCAATTTATTTGGATATGTCTTGCTGTTCAAGGATCTCAGTGAAATCCGGGCTTTGCGAAGAGAAATAGCCCGCAATCAACGGTTGGCATCCGTGGGTAGACTGGCAGGTGGTGTGGCCCATGAAATACGCAATCCTTTAAGTTCAATAAAGGGGTTAGCTACCTATTTTAAAGAAAGATATCAGGATAAGCTTGATGACCAGCAGATTGCAAATATTATGATCCAGGAAGTGGACCGGCTAAACAGGGTGGTTGGCCAGCTTCTTGATTTTGCCCGGCCAATAAAGATTTCTAAAAAACCGGTTTCAATGCAAGCACTGATTGAAGACTCACTCAAACTGGTGGCAAGGCAGGCTTCCGAGAAAAATATCAAGATCGAAACCCGGTTCCCGGCTCAAATGGATCCGATTGCTGTCGATCCGGATCAGTTAAACCAGGTATTGCTGAACCTTTATCTGAACGCCATCGATTCGATGGATGCGGGGGGGCGACTTGCTATCAGCATTAAAAACTCGCAACCAGCGCATAACATCGAAATAGAAATTATGGATGATGGTATCGGCATCAGCCAGGAAGATTTGGCCCATATTTTTGATCCCTATTTTACTACCAAGGCAACCGGTACCGGCCTTGGATTGGCGAATGTTCACAACATTGTGGATGCTCACGGCGGTAAGGTAGCGGTAGAAAGTCAGCCCGGCCGGGGTACGACATTTACAATTAGCTTACCGTTGACTGCTAAAGAGAAATCAGATGATTGAAAAAAATTCAATACTGGTGGTTGATGATGATCCTGCTCACCGCACCATGCTGAAAGCGCTTATGGGCGGCTGGGGTTATAATATTTTCGAGGCCGACGACGGTTCCACCGCCATCGAAGAAGTAAAAAACCGATATTTTGACCTCATACTGATGGATGTGCGCATGTTGAAAGTGTCGGGGCTTGAAGCCCTGGGTCAAATAAAGTCCTACAACCCCGCCATACCCGTAATTATCATGACTGCTTTTTCGTCGGTTGAGACCGCTGTCGATGCTCTAAAAAACGGTGCCTATGATTACCTCACCAAACCCCTGGATTTTGACAAGTTGCGCGTTACCATAAAACGCGCCATGGAGCATTTGCAGCTAAAAGAGGAAAACCGCCTTTTGAGGAGAAATCTCAGCCAGCAGTTTGACCGGCAGAATATTATCGGTCGCAGCCCGGCCATGGCAAAACTATTGGAAACGGTCGCCCAGGTGGCTCCTTCGGAAGCAACGGTATTGTTAACCGGCGAATCCGGCACCGGCAAAGAATTGATAGCCGGTGCCATACATTTTAACAGTCACCGCAAAGAGGCACCCTTTATAAAAATAAATTGTGCGGCCCTGACTGAAACCTTGCTCGAATCCGAATTATTCGGGCATGAGAAGGGGGCCTTTACCGGGGCGGATCGCAGAAAAGAAGGGTGCTTTGTACAGGCACACGGCGGCAGCCTTTTTCTGGATGAAGTCAGCGAAATGCCGCTGACCATGCAGGTCAAACTTTTGCGCGTGTTGCAGGAAAGAGAGATAACCCGCGTGGGTGGGGAAAAAGTAATCCCGGTAGATGTGAGAGTCATCACCGCAACCAACAAGGACTTGCTGCAACTGGTAAAAGAGGGATCTTTTCGTGAGGATCTTTACTATCGCCTGAACGTCGTCGGTCTGGAGATACCGCCCCTCAGGACCCGGGCGGATGATATTCCCCTGCTTGCTCAGCATTTCATCGAAATTTTTGCCTCAAAAAATAAAAAGGAGATCAAGGCCTTTACCCCCAGAGCTATGGATTCCCTTTTGAGGTATGATTGGCCCGGTAATGTGCGGGAGTTAATGAATGCAGTTGAGAGGGGTGTCGTGCTGTCTCAGTCCGAATATCTTGATGATACTGATCTGCGTATATTTCACGAGGATTCCCATGAAAATAGCGGGCCCGCTATGTTAAGTCATGACACACCCAGACCGCTTGAGGAAGTTGAAAAGGAAACTGTTTTGAGGACCCTGGAATCCGCCGGCGGCAACAAAAGTGAAACCGCCAGACGCTTGGGCGTAACCCGAAAAACACTTCATAAAAAACTTAAAAAATATGGTGTTATGCCCTAGCCCTGTTCCTTAAATGGTCACCGGTGCGTTCAAGATGTTTCCAGACCGCTAAAAGACTTTTTAAACATAAATTGAATGGTTCCGGGTTCACCGTTCAACGTTCAAGGTTCCAAAAGGATTAAGCCAAAGCTCTTTGCTGCCTGATTGTGGGCAGCTGCACCAATCACCCTGCGGGTGAAGTGACAGGTGTCGATGGATTATCTATTTCTCTTTATAATTCAGGAAGGTGACACTGTTCAACTTTGAACCCTGAACTTTGAACCTTGAACCCTAAACCCCCTAATCCGGGTTTAAAACAAAATATTTTTCCAAGAGGTAAATATGAACCAGGCAACGAGCTCGATTATTCGCTGCCCGTCATGCGGTGTTAAAAACAAGATGCCGGCTGAAAAAGACATTGCTACGGCCAGGTGCGGTAAATGTGGTGCAAAACTTAACATGCCGGACACGGAGGCAGACCGGATTGGCGCCTATACGTTGCGGTGTTTGGAGTGCAGGGCCAAAAACAAAATACCGGCTGCCAGAGTCCATGCGGGTGCCAAATGCGGCAAATGTGGTGCGCTGCTAAACACAGATGAATTATTTGTTCCGCAACCTGTGATGGTGACGGATAGCAATTTTGACGCGAAGGTGTTGCAATCTCCCCTGCCGGTTCTTTTGTTGTGCTGGGCCGCATGGTGCCCGACCTGTGGTGCCGTCGTACCTATCATTGATGAATTTGCCCGGGATTCAAAAGGAAAAATACGGGTCGCCAAGCTCAACGTAGATTCAAACCCAGCGACCGCTGCCAAATACAGCGTGTTGAGCGTTCCCTTTCTCTTTATTTTTGATAACGGCCAGATGAAAGAAAGCCTGCCCGGGGGATTGCAGAAGCAGGAGCTGATGATGAAAATGGCACCATACCTCTGAGCCGCCTTATAAGCCCCATCTCTTGCCCGATGACGGCGTTGCTTGTCGGAGAAACATGCTCACGTACTACCTGTACGCTGCGCTATTTCTCCTCCTCGCGCCTTGTCCTCGGAAAAGATCCGGGGCTTATAAGACGCCTCGAGATTTCCAATCCTGAATGGTCCTTTTCCCGCTGAGCTGCGTTCTCCGCGAGTTTCTCGTCTGCGGCTTACCGGCTGTACGCCTCAACGAAAACCACTTGCCTGTCCCGCCATAGCCCTGCTTGGCGAAGGGCGGCGGCGGATGCGGCCTTGCTCAACAGGAAAATTCCTCATTCAGGATTGGAAATCAGGTACTGATTTAGGATTCGCGCCTTGTCCTCGAATATGATCCGGGGCTTATGAGCCGCCTCGAGATTTCAAATCCTAAATGGTACCTTCCCAAGAGTCCGTGTAAGAAATTTATCAGTTATGACTTTGGATTCCCAAGATAAATGTGAACTGCTGGCAGAAGAGATATTAAGTATTCTCAGGCAGGGCATCCGGCTGGGTCCGGAAGCGGTGCATTTTATTGATTCAACCTATTCAAATCCTTCCTTTCAGGAAATAGCCAATATTTTGGAAGACGACTCAGACTGCGAAAGAGATGCACTGGAGGAGCTGATCTTTTTTCCGGATGAATCGATCCAGGCAAGATTGGAAGATTTGCTGGAAAGCGTGGATCTTGACATAAAAGGGGAGCAGGCAGTTGGCGAAATTCTGCTTCGAAAAGAACGCCGGACAACCGTGTATTTTCCGAACGCTGTCAAACCCTTATTTCTTCAAATGCCGCGTTCAGCGGTGGGTCCATTCCTGACACGCCTGAATATTTCACAAAGACTTGATACAGCGCTGGTTGACGCAATTCACAAAAACGTTTCGGAAAAGGCCAGGGCCCTGGCCAAGGTCAAGCTCCGGAATTTCCGCAAAACACCGACCGGCTCCCAACACCATTTTCTGGCGGCCTTCTTCAACAAAATGAACACTTCGGACGCTGAACTAATCGAATGCCTGGAACTTGTTTTGGACGTTCTCGACGACCTCAAAAACAATGCGGACATTTTTTCAGGTTTGATGGCCAGAAAAAGATTCTATTTTGAAAGCGTACTGAAAGCCGATAAATTTGAGACAAAACTGAAGAAAAGTAACATGGAAATTCTTATGCTTCAGGGTCAAAGGGCCCCCTGCATCGATAAATCCGATGCAATCAAAAAGATGGCCCTTCTTGACAAAGTCAGCCTTTCGGTATTTGGCAATACTCGACCGCTTGACCGGGTGGCTGAAGGCATAACCTTTGAAGGCCGGAATCGTGCCGATGATCTTCGGAAGGTAATAAAATTATTTTCTTCGAATTAATTGATTATGGTCGGAATTTTCGATCCAACCATTTTAACTGAATATCATTGCCCGGCGAACATCTTGTTTACAAATCGATAGGAATAACATATTTATAAAGCTTTCTTTGCCACTTGAAATTGTTACAAAATGTTAGATCGTGTTTGAAGGCAAGGCGTAAGTCGACGAAAATGCGGAGCATACACTTTAGTATGTGAGCATTTTGAGTTGGCTTACAACGCAGCATTCGAGCACAAGATGACGTTTTGAAAACAAAATTTGGAGTAGAGAACATGAACACCAGAACTCTCATTGCTTTGATTCTTGTTATTGGATTTAGCTCACAAATGGCTTTCAGCCAGGAATCCGCATCTGCCGCCGATTCCAAAACCCAAAAACTAGAGTTGTCGTTAGATAAGATTATCGAAGAGGTCGAAAAAATATACGATGTCCCGGGCTTTTCAGCGCAATTTGTTCAGGAATCGACAGTTAAGGCCATGGAACTGACAGATTTTGCCTCGGGTAAAATATTTGTCAAGCGCCCGGGCATGATGAGATGGGTATATGAAAAACCGTATAATCAAATTATTATTACCAACGGGAAAAAGCTGTGGATTTATAAACCGGATGACAACCAGGTCATGCTGGGCAAGGCGCCGGCATTTTTTGGAGACGGTAAAGGCGCCGGATTTCTGGCAGACATGAAAATTTTACGTCACAAATTTAACATAACGCTGCCGGAACAAAAGGACAGCCAAAACTTCACATTGAAACTTGTGCCAATAGAGAAAACAATTGAACTGGCTGAAATATTTCTCTCGGTTTCCAGAAGTACGTTTAAGGTAAGTAAAATAGTAACCTATAATTCATATGGAGATGAAAACCGAATCGATCTGCTCAACTCTCGATTCGATATCTTACCGGCTGAAGATCTTTTCACTTTCTCAATTCCCGAAGGCGTGGATGTATTAGAACTCGAATAGCTTGACGCTGAGATAGCGAAAAAGGGCCGCTTCCCTTCCAAAAATCAGAGGTTGTTAATGATTTCCTCCGGAATATCCGCATTCGTATACACCTTCTGCACATCCTCACAATCTTCCAGCATATCCATCAACCGGATCATCTGCTCAGCCTGCTTGCCCAAAAGGTCGGTGGTCGACTGCGGAAGCTTGGTGATTTCCGCAACAATATAGGGTATGGATCCATTATCGATCGCATCTTTAACCGGTTCGAAATCATCGGGATCCGTGATAACCTCAAAATTGCTGTTATCTTCGCGGATATCCTCGGCTCCGGCTTCAAGTGCCGTTTCCATTAGAGTCTCCTCATCGATCACCTTTTTTTCGATGGCGATGTAGCCTTTTTTGTCGAACATCCAGGCCACGCATCCGTTTTCGCCGAGGCTGCCGCCATTTTTGCTGAAAATGAAGCGAATGTCGGCAACCGCTCGATTTTTGTTGTCTGACAGAGACTCGATCAGCACTGCCGCGCCTCCGGGGCCGTATCCTTCATATACGCTTTCTTCGTAACTGACACCATCCAGTTCGCCGGTCCCTTTTTTTACTGCCCGGTCAATGTTGTCTTTAGGCATATTTTCACCTTTGGCCGCTTGAATGGCAGTGCGCAATCTGGGATTGGCATCCGGGTCACCGCCGCCCATGCGTGCCGCAACCGTAATTTCTTTGATGAGTTTGCTGAAAATCTTGCCCCGTTTGGCATCGGTGGCAGCCTTCTTATGCTTAATTGAAGACCATTTACTGTGCCCTGACATAGTTACCTCCTAACAAATTATCCAGCCAGATGAATAAAGGCAGGTATTACGAAGCTTTTGCTGTCTTTCCAATGATACCAGAGCCTCACTAAACCCCAATGTAGCATAAACAACATGGCAAAGAATAGCTAATGGGGTTGTTAAGCTGTTATGCTTTAAATCCCAAACCGATTACGAATATTTCTTTACTTGCTTTGCGACTGCTTTGGGGCTTAAAAATTTTTTGACTTTTAAAGCTGTCCCGGACCGCAGTCCCAAATTCTTTGAAGTCTTCTCCATGAAAAATTTTACAGACAAATGAACCACCGGGCAACAGCACCTTTTGTGCGATGGCCAGAGCAGCCCGGCAAAGCTCAAATGACCGTGCAGCATCAACACTTTTCTGGCCACTGGTGGCCGGGGCCATGTCACTCAACACGACGTTAAAATCAAGTCCCACCCGGGTAAAAAAGTTGTCACCCAGTGAAAGGATATCACCCGTATGGGTTGTGACATGCGGTGGCAATTGAATTTCGACAGGTTTTAAATCAATCCCCACCACTCGGCCGTGATGTTTCGTTAAATCCGCGGCATACAGCAGCCATGACCCTGGAAAGCATCCCAGATCCAGGACTTTATCGTTTTTTTTTATGGGTCCGAACTTACGCTGGATCTCATCGAGTTTATAAACAGATCGTGCCGGATATTTTTCCCTTTTTGCTCGTTGCGTATAATGATCATTCCAGCGGTTTTTTGAAACCGATCGTTTCATATCCACTAATTTGGTTTTATATTATTTTTTTAATTTTGCAGTCAAGGAATTATGGTTTTAGACCCTTAATCGGGATACCTTTGAATTTTGTGACAATAAACATTGGTAACACACTGTTTTGCCATTATGGAGAAGATGCTGGATTCTCGTTTCTGCCTGCCCACCATCGCGAGCTACTCAGGCGAGGCGGGCGGGGATACAGGATTTTTAACGGTAATTATCCTTATTTTATCCAGCATCAAGCATCCAGTAACCAGTATCTTGTCCATTCAAGCGCACTTGTCCGCCAAAGTAGTTCCGGGGCAAAATGCATCGGGTAAATCCCATTTTCCGGGCCTCAGACACCCGGGTTTCGACCTGACCGATGGCCCTGACTTCCCCTGTCAAGCCCACCTCCCCCAGCACAATGGTATGGTCCGGAATCGATTTGTCCAAAAAGCTTGAAGCAACCGCCGAAACGATTGCCATATCGACAGCCGGTTCATCAACCTTGACACCCCCGGCCACGTTCATAAAGATATCATGGCCCATCAGGTGCATACCCAATTTTTTTTCCATAACGGCTGTCAGCAAGGCCACCCGGTTATGGTCGAGACCCAGTATGGTTCTGCGCGGTGTGCCGAAACTGGTGCTGCTGGCCAGGGCCTGGAGTTCAACCAGTATGGGCCGGGTACCTTCCATGCTGGCGGTAACAACCGATCCCGGGGTCGCTGCCGGTCGTTCGGATAAAAAAACTGCCGATGGATTCGAAACTTCCGCCAGACCCTTTTCCTTCATCTCAAACACACCGATTTCATTGGTTGATCCGAATCTGTTTTTTACGGCCCGCAAAATCCTGAATATGTGATTACGATCTCCCTCGAAGTAGAGAACCGTGTCGACCATGTGTTCTAATAGTTTCGGACCGGCGATGGCCCCTTCTTTTGTGA
>CAMYNZ010000140.1:20610-23021 GCA_947259865.1 uncultured Desulfobacterales bacterium
CAGCATGAGCCTGACGGTGGCTTCACGCACCTGGCTTACACTGCCGGGAGCGGATGTCAAATCGCTGTTGTACATGGTTTGAATGGAGTCGATGACCATAACTTCTGGTTTGATGGATTCCATCATCGCCAGGACGGAATCGACGGAAACTTCGGATACCACCAGGATGTCCGGGGAGACGGTAGACAATCTGGTGCTTCGCATCCGCATCTGGCGGGTCGATTCCTCTCCTGATACATAAAGAGATTTGTGACCGGAAATGGAGAGACCATGAAGTGCCTGGAGCATAAGGGTGGATTTACCGATACCGGGATCCCCGCCGATCAAAACCAGGGTTCCGGGAACGAGCCCCCCACCCAGGACCCTATCAAATTCCGAAATCTGTGTAAAAATACGATTTTCACTCTTCAGTGCGATGGAGTCAATGGGTACGGGTTCCGATTGAGATACCGCTAAGGGCGTTCCGATTCCAGGGTGCCCGGGCGGCAAGAGGGTTTCTTCCACAAAGGTATCCCATTTCCCGCAATCCGGGCATCTGCCCATCCATTTGGGTGTTTGATAACCGCAGGATTGGCAGCAAAAGACGTTTTTGGATGTTTTTTTCACGATTTAAATGTCATAGTGTTTATGTTATTATAATCGAATATTCGCGATTCTGTAATTTCCGTTTAACACTCCGGGTTCTGAAGGCCTCAAACTCTGAGCCCTGAACCCTGAACCTTTTTTAACCCTTTAACATTTCTAAAATACAGCCGCAAGGTAGACGAAGAACCCTCAATTAATCGACTATCATGTTCACCCCCTGCTTTGCAAGGTGTTGGGGATGCGGTATCCGGGTATGTTTAAATTGAAGCGAAAACTTGGTTGGGAGTGTGACGATGCTGAAACGGGTAAATGCAGGCAATAGATTATTTGTTTTTCTGAGTTGTTTGATGGTAGTGAGCCTTTGTGTTCTTTTACGGGCCCCGGCGATGGCTGCCGACAGCTTCGATCCTTTTGCTTCCCTGCAGGAAAAACTGATAGATGACGGATTTGATAAAGCCATGATACGTCAAATTTACAGCAGGCCGGAGGTTACTTTTGAAACCAGAGGTATTTCCACTTATTTTGTCCATCATGAATCCAAAGTAAAATATGAACAGTACACGGACAAGCTGCTCATCAAACGGGCCAGAGCGTACATGAAAAAACATGAAGATGCGCTTGCCGATGCCCGAAAAACTTATGGCGTTGAGTCGGAAGTCGTCACCGCCATTATTCTCATCGAAAGCCAGTTTGGAAAATTACTGGGCAACAGGTCCGTTATAAATAGCCTGTCCACCATGGCCAGCCTTTTTGATCCTGAAGTAAGGGAGCTTTTATGGAAAAAGATCTCGGACACCCCAGAACTTGACCGGGCCACGTTTGAAGAAAAAGCCGACGGTAAAGCTAAATGGGCCTACCGAGAACTCAAGGCATTTCTTAATCACGTGAACCGGGAGGGATACGACCCCATCGGGATCAATGGATCGTTTGCCGGCGCCATGGGAATTTCACAATTTATGCCCAGCAATATTCCTGAGTTGGCCAAAGACGGTAACGGCGACGGCCGGATTGATCTTTTCAACCATGCGGATGCCATTGCAAGCGCTGCCTATTATCTGAAGCGCCACGGCTGGCGACCCGGCATCGACCGGGCCAAGGCCGAGAAGGTCATATACCATTACAACCACAGTGAAAGATATGTGGAGGCGGTCTTAAAGATTTCTGAAATCCTGAAAGGCGAAAAATGGACCTGAAAATTATAGGGATATTCCTGGCAGTTTGTGTCCCTTTTTTTTTGATGACGGTTTGGGCCATCGTGGACGCTGCCCAGCGGGATTTCGGCACTGCCGGCCAAAAAGCCCTGTGGTGGATTGTTGCCTCGATCCCATTTGTCGGCTTTATCCCTTACTTCATCTTCGGTATCAGAAAAGGCAAAAAACCGGAGTAATACAGCTGCAGATTTACCCTGTTAAATAAAATTTGATCTTCAAATTTTAGCTTTGGCCCGAATAGATTGTCATTTCTATAGCGCTCACGATCTGTATAGCTGTCTACTGAAAAACAGATCTTTTTTACTGAAAAAGCTATTTAACGGGGCACACGCAGACTTTTTGTTCGGCCGACCCGCCCGCCTTGCCTGAGCGGCTTGCGATGGCGGGCAGGCCTGGCCGAACAAAACCCTCAATCGCTTCGCGATATTAAAAAAGGAGTTTAAAAAAACTACCTAGCCGCATTCTCACACCCTGCTTATGTTTTATTATATTAGCTATTTCTCGGATGTGTATTACGCTTATAAATAGGATGGCAATGAAATGCGGATGTAGATTATTTAACAATCAGAAGGTAGTTTCAGCCTAATCTGCCCTGGGAAAATCATGCATCTAACA
>CAMYNZ010000141.1 GCA_947259865.1 uncultured Desulfobacterales bacterium
GTTTCATAAACCCTGTGGGCGGTTTGAAAGCCCTTTGCTCGCACCGGCGACCATTTTGGGGATACCCGCTGAAGCGGGGCTAAATCAAAAGAACTCGACCTCGCTTACGCTCGGGACTCAGACAGCTTTTGATTTTTATCCGCCAAAGATCTTTGGCGGACAAGCGCCCCACTGCAGCAGGTATCTTTAACCCAAAATGATCGATGGTGCTCACAAAAAACTTTCAAACCTTGTGTCGAATTTCGTAACTTCTTTTTACTCAAATGAAACATCAAACGCTAAAAACTGGCTCTCTGACCACTCTGGAAGGGCAGATAAATACGGTCACCTACTATAACGATGATACCCATTACACCATTGCCAAACTCGAGACAGAAGAAAATCGAAATCCGGTGACCATTATCGGATACCTGTCACAGCCGACCCCCGGTGAAATCCTCAAAGTCGCCGGAAAATGGGAAACGCATCCCAGATACGGCCAGCAACTCAGACTTGTATCATATGAGGTGGTTTTACCGGCAACGGTGGCTGGAATCACAAATTATTTAAAAGCCGGTTTCATCAGGGGGATTGGTCCCAAAACAGCCGCCGTCCTTGTGGCTCACTTCGAAAACCAGACGCTCGAAATCATCGAAAAATATCCGGAAAAATTGACTGAAGTAAAAGGCATCGGCAAAGAAACGGCAGCCCGCATAAATCAGGCCTGGAAAGAACATCACAGCGCCAGAGCGCTGATGGCGTTTCTGCAGCAAAACGGCCTTAAAGCCGCCTGGAGCGCAAAAATAATCAAAACCTATGGTATTACCGCAGCCCTGGAAATCCTTCACACCGATCCTTACCGCCTGGCAAATGATATTCCGAAAATCGGTTTTTACATCGCTGATACCATTGCCCGAAACACCGGGGTGGCGCCCGATGAATCGGAAAGGGCCAAAGCTTGTGTATTGCACCTTTTGCAAGAATATGCTGAGGCCGGCAATGTCTTTATGGATGAAGAACAATTGATACAGCGCGCTGAGAGTCTTTTCCAAATTGCTTCACGAGACACCCGCGAAGCACTCCAAAGCCTTGAGGAATCAAAAGATCTAAGCATTGATGGGGTCGGGGGCGACTCAAATAGCCGGGGCATATACCTACGCTCACTTTACCGAGCGGAAGTCGGTCTATCCGACCGGCTAAAAGCCCTTATCTCAAACCCTGTCAGGGATCCGGTGCTTGATGCCCGGCAAATTACATCGGAAGTGCTTAAAAAACTCGCCGTGCAACTTTCAGCCGAGCAAATCAGGGTCCTGCAGGGCATCCTTTCACAGCGGGTGGCCATCATCACCGGCGGCCCCGGAACCGGCAAAACAACCCTGATAAGAGCCATCTCGGCTGTGGTGGAAGCTGTCGGTAAAAAAGTACTTCTGGCTGCACCAACCGGCAGAGCCGCCAGGCGTCTCAGCCAAATTACCTCAAAAAAGGCCTCAACCATCCACCGGCTATTAAGATACAATCCGGGGGATGCAACGTTTGAAAAAAATCAGGACAATCCTCTTGAAGGCGATACGGTCATTATTGATGAAGCCTCGATGGTCGACACTTTTCTTATGTTCCACCTGCTGAATGCAATCTGGGTCGGCGCCAGTTTGATTCTGGTCGGTGATGTCTCTCAGCTGCCATCGGTAGGTCCGGGAAACGTGCTGGCGGATTTGATAAAATCTCAAAATATAAAAACGTATGAATTAACGGAGATATTCAGACAGACGCATGAAAGTCCTATTATCGTAAATGCACACAGAGTGCGCCAGGGGGAATTCCCCAAAATAGAGAATTCCGGCTCGGTAGAGGATCTTTCTGAATTTTATTTTATCGAGCAGCGCCATCCTGAAACCGTTGTGAATACCATTGTCGACTTATGCCGTCGCAAAATTCCGCAACACTTTGGACTCGATCCGCTGGCTGAAATTCAGGTGCTATCTCCCATGCATAAGGGCCTGCTGGGGACTTATAATTTAAATCAAGTGTTGCAGGAAAGCCTAAACCCGAACCCGGTCGTGATCAAAGTGGCCGGGAACGCATTCAAGCGTGGCGACAAGGTCATGCATCTGAAAAACAACTATCACAAAGAGGTTTTCAATGGTGATATCGGAAGGATATGCGAAATTGACCGCAAAAAAGAGGTGTTGGACATAAACTATGATGACAGAATCGTCGGCTATGATTTCACTGAAATGGACGAAATAAACCTGGCATATGCCATCTCGGTGCATAAATCTCAGGGGTCGGAGTATCCGGCAGTCATCGTGCCTTTGACGACCCAGCATTATGCCCTGCTTCAGAGAAACCTCCTGTACACCGCCATCACTCGGGGTGAAAAGCTGGTCATCCTGATCGGCACCCAAAAGGCGCTGGCGATTGCCTTGAAAAACGACAAACCCCACAAGCGTTTATCAAGCCTGGCAAAACGCCTAGCAATATCTTAACGGGCTGCTTACCGTTTGGTTTTTGGTGGCTGTTATTTCTTTAATTGGAAGCAACTTGAAACCCGTCGTCATTTCCCAATTAACATAATATCCGATCGGGAGGTTTGAAAAGGTTTTGCGAGCGCCATTGAGCATTTTGGGATAAAGACGCCTGTTGAGGCAGGACGTTAAAAATCAAAAGCTGTGTGAGTCCCGAGTCCCGACGGAGGCGGGACGAGGTCGAGTTCTTTTGATTTAGACCTGCCTCAGCTGGCGTCCCCAAAATGGTCGCCGGTGGGAACAAAATTTTTTTCAAACCACGCTTATTTGCCGAAAATTTTAGGTTTGAAAGCTTAACGGGCTGTTGCCCCAATCCTTTTGAGCAACCAGGCTTTAAGGTAGGCGGACTCCCTTGCAGGTTAAGAATCCGTATCCGATGGCATGGGGACGGGCAGTTTAAAGAATTGGACCCCTTCTTTCTTTAAGGTTTTTTCCTCTTCCTCCGAGCTGACGCCTCTGATGTTCTTGGGTTCTGTGATGCCGTAATGAATTTTTAGGGCTTCTTTGGCAAAATTAACGCCGACATCTTCGAAATTTTTCTCTACATAATCTACTATCTTGTTTCCAATTTTGGCCAAGTCCGACTGTTGTGACGTGCTCAGCACTGCAGACCGCGAGGACTTAATAGCAAATGCAGAGGGTACCCTGGACACATGGGTATCATTGCAAATCGGACAGGCAACCAGATCTTTTTTTTGCTGGCCCTGATACGATTTTTCATCTTCAAACCAACCTTCAAAAGCGTGGCCGGCAGCGCATTGCAAATCGTATGCGATCATAAAATAACACCCTAACAATTAAACACGCCAACATAAGTATTGGTGAGCATCAGTGTTGGTAATCCAGTATAATAAAAGTATCATATATTGCAAGTTTTTCAAAGAAATTATTGACAGACTCAGTTTTATAAACGCTATAATACAAAGTTGATTGCCTTGCAATAAATACTCAGCGCGTTTCAATTTTAGAATACTGAAAGTTGGAGATTAAATCTGTCAATACATATGGCGTGCAGGAGAAACTGTGATCATGGAAATTAATGTTAAATCGCTTCTAATGACCGGATTTTGTCTGACCCTGATTCTGTTGTCCAGTTTGTCCCAGGCGGAAACAAGGTATGTGACCGATGTCTTAAGGTTAAGACTGCGGTCTGAAAAAGGTTCAGACCAGAATATTCTGGGCGTAGTGATGTCCGGCCAGCCTGTTGATTTAATTCAGATCGAGGACAAATGGGCGCGAGTGAGGCTTCCTGACGGCAAAGAGGGCTGGGTTCTTGCGCGATTCCTCACTTCCCGGAAAACAAATGCTATTATATTGGAAAATCTGCAAACTCAGCATCAAACCTTAAAAGATCAGGTAGGCGGGATCAAGGATGAGAATCGCCACCTCACCAAAGAAAACAAGCGGCTGCGTCTTGAACTCAACCAGTTGGAAAACAGTTTAAAAAAGGCCAATACATCGTATGAAAATTTAAAGTCAGAGGCTGCAGATTATTTGGATCTTAAGGCAAAATACGAAGAATTGATGTCCCGGGTTGACCAACAGGCGCAAAAATCCCAAGAATTTAAAGCAGAAATAGAAAGGCTTGAGACCCGTCAGGTGATCCGCTGGTTTTTAGGTGGTGCCGGTGTGCTGCTGTTCGGTATCATCATCGGTTATGCGGCCAAACGTCAGCGCCGCAGGACCTCCTTGCGGGTGTAAACCGCGGTCTTTATCCTTTGAGCCGGTTTTTACTACGATTAACTAGAACCTATCTCAAAAATAGTGAATCGGGGTTAAGAGCAAGGCGCGGGCTGGCGATAAAGCGGAGTCCGCCAAAGAACTCTGGCGGATGAGCAGTACATTTTGAGCCGGCCTGCGATGCACCTTTATCTATTAGTCACAGATGATGAGTCCCGCCTGCGGGGCAACGCAGTGCTGGACCCTTAGGCGCATTTTTGAGATGGGTTCAAGGTACCTGCGCCCCCACGCATACTTTGAAATGTAAACCTACCGCTTGTGATGGCATGCTGTAATCGGGTATATCACAATAAATCCGGAATATCGCATTTCACATCTCCCCAAATAAAGATAGACATAAGGAACCTGAGTGATGAAAAGGATGATTCTGAATAATCTATTTTTAATATGGATTCTTTTAATCGCGGTGATTTCTGCCTGGGGTGAACAACAGCCCGTCCAAATTCAAAAAACCCCGGAAAAGCCGATGGACAGGGATAAGGAAATAAAAGCGCCGTCTGCTGCTGAAATTGAAAAAATAATAAACGATCTCCGCGAGCGCATTAGCAAGTTGAAAAACGCGGATAGCTTGCGGCTGGCTGAAGAAATCGGTGTATCATCTAATGACGTCCAAGAGCGCCGCAAGGGGTTAATGGCGGTACTATCCGCTTATGAACGCCTTTTAACCGCAGCAAACAAGAAATCTGGTTTAGAAAAAGATGAAGCCCTCCAGATCGAGAAACTCAAGGATCCCGGAGGTGCATCAATGGCGCAGCGCCCACCGTATAATTTGAGTTTCTACGACAATTTACTGGGCGAATTGACTGCAGTGCAGCAGCGGAAAGAAACCCTGAATTTGGCAGTCAAATTGTCCAAGAGATCGCTTGAAAACGCCACCGGAAGAATGGAAAAAATCCAGGCCGATTGGCGCCGCCAAAAGGACTTGTTTGAATCCCAGTTGGCAAAAGGCAATGCCCGAAAGTTGCAATGGGAGCTGGAGGCCGTCAAAACTGAAAAGGATCTGGTTGAAGTTATTTTTCTTATTGAACGAGCAAATCTCGACAATCTGGAAAAAGAGAAACGCATCGTCGAATATCAGGAAAAACTCTATCGCAGCCAGGTCGACTGGGTCCGTAGAGACCTGATTTATGATGAGACGGTTTTCAATGACCGTTTGAAAATATACGAATCTCAACGAACAGAATTAAAACTGCAAACCCAGGCGCTGAGTATGGAGCTCAAAAAAATTGAGGAGAATTGGCTTAAGGTGCAGAAAGATCTTGCCAGGGTTACTGAATCAGCAGATGCCCGGGTTGATGAAGCTGTTTTGAAACAACTCGGGGCCTGGCGTAATACGTATCAAACCATCATTGAGGAAACCGAGGATATGTTGCGACTCGTCGATGAACAGGAAAAAAACTGGCGCTTTCGCAATGATTGGGTTCGTCGGCCGGTAAAACAGGAGGAGCTCCAGCGTTGGAAGAATGAATCGGAAAATCAGGTAAACGATATAAACCGACTCATCAAAATACACCAAAACTATCAAACCGCTCTTCAGTCTCAAATCATCTCAATTGAAAACCAGCTCGCCAAAGATGGAAGTAACCCTCGAATCCAGGAGAATTTACATCGTCAGCTTGACGCTTTTCGCAGGTTGTCCGGGCATCGTTATAATTATATTTCGATGCTTCTGGCCACTGATCGGATGCAGCGCCAGTTTTTGGACGAAATTTATCTAAAACTTCAACGCGTTCCCTGGGGCCAACGACTCAAAAATATTCAAATCGAAGGAGAAAAAATATGGAACTTTGAAATTTGGGTCATTGATAACCGCGCGGTAACCGTAAAAAAATTGGTAATTGCTTTTCTTATTCTTATTATCGGAATTATTACCGCAAAAATTGTCATTCGCATCCTCAGCAGGCGATTGTATCGCTATGCCAGAATGAGAGAGACAACAGCGTCGTTTATTCAGAAGGTGTTTACCTATATCGCTTATCTGCTGGTCTTACTTTTCGCACTTCGAATGGTAAACATCCCCCTTGCCGCCTTTGCATTTTTAGGGGGAGCAATTGCGATCGGAGTGGGTTTCGGGGCTCAGAATCTGATTAACAATTTCATCAGCGGATTTATTATTATGGGTGAAAGACCCATCAGCATCGGTGATCTCATCGATGTGGAGGGCATATTGGGTCAGGTGGAGGAAATCGGTGCCCGCTGCACCCGGGTGCGTACCGGTGAAAATATTCACATTCTGGTGCCCAACAGCAGTTTTTTGGAAAAAAATATTACCAACTGGACCCTTTCGGACAAACAGATCCGAACCCGTGTTACCGTCGGCGTTATTTATGGTTCACCCGTTCAGCAAGTGGAGGCACTTCTGCTCAAGAGCCTGGCGGATAATGAAAGAGTTCACCAAGAACCCGAACCTTTCGTGATTTTCAATGATTTCGGTGATAATTCCTTGATATTTGAGCTGTATTTCTGGATCAGCATCACCAGAATCATCGAACGCCGACTGATTGAAAGCAGTGTTCGGTTCAAAATTGATGAACTGTTCAGAGACGCCGGCATCGTCATTGCTTTTCCCCAGCGGGATGTCCATTTAGACACCCAGAAGCCACTGGAGCTCCGGCTTTTAAATGAACCGGAATAGGCTTCCCCAGAGGGCTTTAAATTCAATATTTTAACGTTTAAATGTGAAAGCTAAAATCAATCGTTTAGGGCAAACAGGCTGATCACAAAAAACATAAATTTTCGGCGGCTAACTTATTAATTGACATACGTTCCGAATATTATTATATTTATTCGCACACGCAGAACAATACAAAAGAATCCGAACAACACAACACAATCATACCCCAAAAAACGGTTCGTCTGCTAGAAATTTAAGTTTGAAAGTGCTGATAAAAAAAAATAATAACTTCCTAGTCGACCATTCCTTGTATATTTTATATCAGGGACTCACTGAATGTTAGACCAAATCATTGTCCTAATTGCCCTAATTTTAATGTCAGGGTTTTTCTCCTCCGCCGAAACAGCTCTGTTTTCCATCAGCAATGTAAAAGCCAGACACATCGCCAAAAGCAGGAGCAAAAGAAATACGCTGATAAAAAAAATGAAAGAAGATCCCCACAAACTTCTTTCAACCATCCTTATCGGCAACAATCTGGTGAATGTGGCTGCCTCAGCTCTGGCCACCGCCCTTGCGATAGAACTGGCCGCAAACCATGCGGTGGGAATCGCTACCGGGGTCATGACCTTGGCAATCCTGATCTTCGGTGAAATCTTTCCCAAATCCATTGCGACCCGCAACAATATCTTAATCGCCAGGATGGTAATCATTCCCCTGCACTGGCTCTCAATTTTGTTTTCACCGATGATCATGTTTCTGAATTTCATTCCCCAAATAACCAATAAGATACAAAAAAAGCATCGGGTCACCGAAGAGGAGCTCAAAACTTTTGTCGAAGTGGTTGAAGAGGAGGGCGAGATAAAGCAAGTTGAAAAAGAACTCATTAAAAATATATTCGAGTTTGATGATACGAATGCTTCTGAAATCATGACGCCCAGGGGAGACATGTTTGTCGTCGATGCCGATGAAGAGCTGGATTTAGAGGCGATCATCCAGTCCGGTTATACCCGAATCCCTGTGATACAAGGCGATATTGACCATGTGGTCGGCATCCTGAATATCAAAGATCTATTCATGGAACAGGCCAAAGGCAATGGAGAGATAGATGTTCGCAAAATGATGAATAAGCCTTATTTTGTGCCGGAATACAAAAAACTGGATTCTTTACTTCATCAATTCAAAAAGAGAAAACAACACATGGCCATCATTGTTGATGAACATGGGGGCGTATCCGGCCTGATAACCCTTGAAGACGCCCTTGAGGAAATTGTCGGAGAAATCGTGGATGAGACCGACAAAGATGAACCTCAAATTATCAGGGTAAAGCCCGATGAGTGGATTGTCCCCGGTAAATCAGAAATTGAAGAAGTTAATGAGAAAATACCCATGAATATTCCGGATTCCAAGGAATACGACACGTTTTCGGGATATATTTTAGACACGATTGAACGGATCCCCAGGGAAAATGAAGAGATATCAGTTGGAAAATTTCTGGTTACCGTCAAAGAGATGGACGGCATTCGCATCAGAGAATACCACGTAAGGCAAGAAACTTAGCAGTGATTTCAAAACCACGCCTAAGGCGGACAAGCCCCATCTGGGCTCACTGGCTGTCTTGCAAACCTCTTGAAATTAATCACATGTAATGGGTTGGGTCCGTTGAGCCCCTTGCTCCCGCTTATAGCGGGATTAAAGTTCGGATGGTTTCCTTTTTATTACGGGCTCAATCCCGCTGCAAGCGGGACTAACCGGCTAACCAAAAATTGTGCCTTCCCATCGAACCGAATATCATTTTTTAAAGCGTTCCCGGTCATGTGAGAAAAAACCTCAGAAAACTAGAGCACTTCCGTCATCCGCTGCAGATCCTGCTTTTTACCCATTACAACAATAACATCTCCGACATCCAGCTGTTCCGAAGGCAGGGGGTTAAAAATCATCTCGTCACTCAGTTTTTTGATGGCCACGATAATCACGCCGAAGTTCTGCCTCAGATGGCTATCAATCAGGTTTTTCCCGA
>CAMYNZ010000142.1:0-925 GCA_947259865.1 uncultured Desulfobacterales bacterium
TGAGCGAAAGTCGAGGGTACCCCAGCTTCAAGGCGTCCGAGGGCGAAGCCGTAGTAAACTACTGCGAGCCCTTGGCAACGCGGAAGATGGGGTATTCCGCCAAAGATCTCTGGCGGATAAACATCGGCTTGTCCGCCTCCGGCGTGGCTTTCCCGACCTGTTGGGTCGTAGCTGAAAGCGAAGCCCAAAGGGTAAACAAAATGGAGTGGTTTTTTTGACATTTTATATTTCACTAATGCAAGAGTTGTAAACAGCCTGAATGTCGCTTAGCAAATGCAATAAATTAGGTGTTTTATATAAATTCTCTATTTTGTTTACGCTCATTTAGGGTTATATTCTATGCCACTCAAAGTGATGGAAGTCGGGCCGGCAATTCATATCAGATGCCGATTCATTGCCGCCTTGGCTCCGAAACGGCAACTCCCTTACAATTTGCAGTCTGCTGTTAACAACATCTTCTCCGACAAGAACCGATACCGAAGTTTGCCTATCCAAGCGGCCGTAGCCTTTTGCCATTTAGGGGCACCGGAGTAATCATCTTGTGGTGGAAAAAATACCCCGACCCCTTAGATGGATATCTGATAGAGCTTTGCCGTCATTAGAAGATAAAGTCAATTGTATACCAATCAGTTTCAAAATCCCATAAGGAAAAAAGAAAATAATGCAGATAAAACGGAAGCGTTAACTTGCTAACTTCGGCTTTGGCTCTGATCTGATACTGTCTTCCTTTTTTGAGCCCGCGCAATGGATAAATTTTAAGACTTTCGATTTTAGTCATTAACTTTTGGGCGTCTTCAAAAGATGGCGTTATAACCGGATTGTTGGGTTTCCAGGATCGTTTTATATTAAATTCTTTCTTGAGGTTATCGTATTTAATCCGATGGGTTAACCTGATATTTGTCACTTTTTTATCAAACCATATGTT
>CAMYNZ010000142.1:938-9697 GCA_947259865.1 uncultured Desulfobacterales bacterium
CGCAAGGGTGATGTAAATCAACAGATCATCACGGGTGTTGGATACATTGATATTTGTCAGGCGTGCATCCTGTGCAAACACCGGACTTTGAAATAAAAAAAATACCGTAACCAGTATGCTGAATGCCTTCCGATTCATAACCTTTGCCAAATCTTCCAATCACCCATAAACAGAAAATACGGAGTCATTAATTTCAGCCAACAGAAAGTGCTGAAACGGATCGGCTTTGGATTCTAAAAAAGTTTCTATTTGATTGCTGCTGAAAAACCCGACGAATCACGCGGCATAACCAATATGATACATACCGGAAACCCTCTTAAATTGCAAGAGATTATGGTCGGCTGGAAGGGCGATCGGAAGAACCGGAAACGATGCGCGTTTCCCATGATTTTTTGTTGGAAAAGAATTTTTCGAGAAAGGCGTGGTTGAAGGCATGACCGGATCTGTTTACCACCAGGTGGCCCATGATCGGCATGCCCAGAAGAGAAAAATCTCCGAGACAATCAAGTATCTTGTGCCTTACAAACTCGTCCGGGTAACGCAAGCCGCCGTCATTTAGAATCTGGTGTTTATCAATTACAACAGCGTTTTCAAGAGAGCCGCCGCGAGCCAGCCCGTACCTTTTCAGATATTCTACTTCATGTAAAAAACCAAATGTTCTGGCCCGGCATATTTCAGTCTCAAAGACATTATCTGATATCTCCTTGGAGTAGGATTGTTTTCCGATCAAGGGATGGTCGAATTCTATGGAGCATGTTATTTTAAACGTATTTCCTGGATAAACAGCGACTGTTTTTGCATTTTCCTCAAGTATGATCGGTTCCTTAATCACAAAGAAGTGTCTGGCCGCGGTTTGCTCTCTGATACCGGCCGTCTTGATTAAATTGGTAAAAGGACCAGCGCTGCCATCCATCACCGGGACCTCGTAAGCATCCAGCTCAACTTCTGCATTATCAATCGAAAGCCCCGCAAAACTGGCCATCAAGTGTTCAATGGTTGAAACAATACAACCGTTGCTTCCGATGACCGTTGCCAGGCTGGTATCCACAACCCGGTTAAAGTGGGCGGTGATGCTCGGATTGTCCTGAAGATCGGTACGTATGAATTTAATGCCATGATTAATGGGCGCAGGTTTAATTGCGAGATTGACGTTTTTACCTGAATGAAGGCCGATACCGGAGCAAGCGGCGGTTTGTTCAAGGGTTCTCTGTTTGAAATGCATACCTGGGATACCTTATGGGCTGTAGCTGCAAGAAAGTCTCGCTCTTTTTTCCATATTTTCATTAAAATTACAATGATAAAGTGGAATTAAAGGATTGTCCGATCTAAATTGATCTGTTATAGGGAGAAAATCTCGGAGATTGTTTGATTTCTTGCCCTACAAACCGGGTGCTTAGCACCCGGCTGCAAGTGCACCGTTTAAAGCACTGACGTGCTTTTGGCTTCCTCGCCTTTCTGACATGCAGAATGCCGGGATTGAAGCGGCAGCGGTCCGCGATTTTTGGGTTAGGCTGTGCCAAAAAACAACTTTATATCAATACCGACCAGGAGGAAATTTGCTGGCAAAGGTGCTCAGCAGCGCTGTCATCGGAATTGATGCATATCTGGTGGAAGTCGAAGTCGACATCAGTAATGGACTACCCACCTTTACTACCGTGGGCTTGCCGGAAGCTGCGGTCAAGGAAAGTAAAGAAAGGGTCAAGTCCGCGATTAGCAATTCCGGGTATTCATTTCCAGACGACCGAATTACCGTCAATCTGGCGCCGGCAAATATCAAAAAAGAGGGCACCGGTTTTGATCTGCCCATCGCCCTGGGTATTCTGGCGGCCACCCAGATCATTCCCCAGAATATAATCACAAAATATCTAATATTGGGTGAGCTGTCGTTGGATGGTCGTATAAAACCTGTCAACGGCTCACTGCCGATGGCCCTTGCGGCTAAAAATGCAGGTTATACCGGCATCATTGTCCCCTTTGAAAACGGACCGGAAGCCTCGGTCGTCGAAAAGATTTCGGTGATCCCGGTAAAAACGCTGTCTCAATTGGTGGCTTTCCTGGGGGGATACATACAGATTAATCCCATTTCAACCGATATTGCTGCGATCTTCCAGAGACAGGATCCTTCTGATCTTGATTTTTCCGAGGTCATGGGACAGGAGCATGCCAAAAGGGCTCTGGAAATTGCGGCGGCCGGTGGTCATAACCTGATTATGACCGGACCTCCCGGATCGGGTAAAACCATGCTGGCCAAACGCCTGTCGACCATCTTGCCGCCAATGACATTTAATGAGGCCATCGAAACCACCAAAATTTTCAGTGTCGTCGGCATGCTGACAAAAGACCGGGCCCTGGTTACCCGCAGACCTTTCAGATCGCCCCATCACACCATATCCGATGCCGGTTTAATCGGCGGGGGCCACAACCCCAGACCGGGAGAAGTAAGCCTGGCCCACAACGGTGTTCTTTTTCTGGATGAACTGGCAGAGTTCAAAAAGCATGTGCTGGAGGTTCTGCGCCAGCCGCTGGAGGATTTAAAAGTAACCATTGCCAGAGCGGCCTCAACCATTACCTATCCGGCCAGCTTTATGATGGTGGCCGCCATGAATCCGTGCCCCTGCGGATATTTTTCGGATCCCAAGCATGAATGCCGCTGCAGCTTTCATCAGATCCAGCGCTACCGGTCCAAAATCTCAGGTCCCCTGCTGGACCGGATCGATATCCATGTGGATGTTCCGGCGGTACCGTATAAAGATCTGATGGGAGAATCGAATGCCGAGCCATCCAGTGCTATCAGACAGCGGGTGGAATCCGCCCGCAACCTTCAGTCCCGTCGATTTTCGCGGTCCAAAATTTACTGCAATGCCCAGATGGGCAGCCGCCACATCAAAAAACATTGCCGCATCGATGACGCCTCCCACCGTCTGCTTGAAGCCGCCATCGACAAATTGGGGCTTTCCGCGCGGGCCCACAACCGTATCCTGAAGATCGCCCGCACCATTGCCGATCTGGCCGGCAAACCCGGGATACAGGTGGACCACATTTCAGAAGCAGTGCAATATCGGAGCCTGGACCGGGGCAAAAAGCTCATCTGAACGACAGATATGGCGAGGTTTATCACATCCATAACATGTGTTTTAGGGCACGAAAAGTAGAGCGATTAAATCTAGTTGAAAACTAGAATGTTATAATCTGAATCATGTCTTTAATATTTTTTCAAGTACGAGGATGCAACCGGAAAATATCGGGGATGGTTAAAAAAGCGAACCCCTGAGAGACCCGCTAGGGTCGTCAGGGGTTCAACTGGGCATTCAGATTTCCACACTGCTCTATTCAGCACAACATCTGATCAGCACAACTGCAACATCAATCCCAATCAACTCAAAAATGCCCAAAATTATTTCTGTATGTTAAAATTTTTTAGCTGTCTACAACAATCGAAAAGTCTTTGTCAATAATAAAATCCAAAAAAAATAAAAAATCTGCGGGAATGTTCGGCAAATGGATACTCGTTGATTGGGAATCGGATGAGATGCTATTTTTTATCTTTGTGCTCGTCTTTGTCTTCATCGGACGATAGGCTTTTGATGCTCGAGTTAAATTTCACCCCAAATCCGCCATCGGGCAGGACGCGGGCAATTTTACCGGAGAGCTTGACATGTTCACTGGTGTTGGGAAGTTCGAAGGCCAGTGTAATCTCTTGCCCGATGGAAAGAGATTCGCTGGTTTCGATTAGAACGCCATCCGCGCTAATGTTTTGTATAAATCCCCTGAACACACGATCTTTGGTCGCGAAATCCACATCCTTGAAATATCTCTCTCTGGGTGCTGTTCTTCGGCCTTTATGCATTCTATCTTCGAGTTCTTCCAATAAGGCCTGGCGTTCAACGGTCGGCATTTTGAGGATCAAATCAAAAAGTCGGGCGGTTATTACAGAAATGTTGGGATCCTTTAACCGTTTGTCGATATCATTCATTTCACAGGTCCCCTTGTAAATAGAGTGGGCAAAGCAAAGATTTGATTATAACATATCGGTCTAAGCAAGGATACCGTTGATAGGATTTAACAAATATTAATAAATTTGTCAAACAAAGGCAAAAACACGTCGGAGTTTTAAACGGTGCACTTGTAAACCGGTGCGCGGCGCCCGGTTTGTAGCGCAAGAAACCATTTCTTGTCGACTTCAGTGGGGTCGAAGTTAATGCGGTGAGAACAAAATTCTTATTCAGGCGATGCCCTTAGAGACTTCTTCTGGCTTCAAAACATCGACGTTCAATATAGGATGCGGTCCTCTCATCATAAACAGCTTCATTTTCATGGATAAGTTTTGCGCCCCCGTCCCACGCACCGCATGCCAAAACAGCCGTCTCCCCCAGGGTGAACTTTTTACCGCAGGCGGGGCAACCTTCTTCGTTTAAAGAATTCAATCTTTCAAGGTCAATAATATACTTCTGCCGCTTTTGCTTTCCCATGTACCCTCCCATTTCACTATCACCCGAATCTTGCAGATGAACGTTTCCGGCTTGATATAATCGCTGTGGTACCCGTAAAATTAAGGAGGCGCTATCTGGTTGTCAAGCAATACAAATAACAATCGGGGAATCCAAAATGCACTTGCCGCTTGACAGCCGGACAAGCGTACTTAGTTAATTTCTATATACGGATTAATCGATTTATGGTTTGACCGACAATAATTCAAATTTTTGGCAAGTAAACATATGAAACATCGCGCCTGCTTTACTATCATTATGATACTAATGACGTCCTCTCTTCTCGTCAGTTGTACCGGAAGATATTTCCGGCCATCAGTTCATCAGCCATTGCCGCCGAAGCATTTCGCCCTATCGAAGTGGCCTTATGGGGAGTACTGGGCCGGTATTGTGTTTAACGGTAAACGGGTTGGCTTTTCCCATTTCAAGTTGACCCCTGCCGCTGAGAAGACAGGTTTATATGACATCCACTCAGATGCCTATCTACATGTCCGTCTCCTGATGTTCGATAAAACGATCAAACTAAAATCTTTCGATCGGGTGGCGGCTGATCTTTCTCTGGTTCGTTTTAGGTACACCTATGATCTCGACGGAAACAGATTGCAGTTGAGGGGCCGGCGGGTTGATCGGCGGCTGGAAGTCGAAATATTGTCGCGGGGTCAGACCCACCGCCAAATTATACCATTGAAAGACAAATTATACCCAACCAGTGTTATCACTCTCTACCCGACCCTGCACGGATTGGCTGTGGAGCGTCGCTACACATACAGGGTATACGACGGTGAAACAAAATCAGTGGCAACCGTCAAACAGGATATTTTGGCTTATGAGGAAAGTAAATTGTTTTCGGGCCAGGCTTTCAAGGTTAAGACACGCCTTCATGGTCACACTGTCACCAGCTGGCTTGATGATCACGGCAGACCCCTTTTGGAGATGTCACTGGGAGGGGTAATCATTGCTGCCCTGGAAAACAAAAAAACCGCTCAAAACTATCTGACCGCTGCAGCCCTCAACAAAGATGAGACGCTTTTGGATTTCAGCCTGATAAAAAGCAATATTGCAATTGATAATCCTTACGGCGTTGCATCCATGGAGATGGAACTTTCCGGGATCAATGATAGTTTCAAAATACCTTCGGATCAACGCCAACATTGCCGAGCCAGAGGAGAGAAACGTGTCTGCCGAACCCACAGCCAAATTCAAAATGTGAAAAGGGCTTCACCCGCTGTCGACGTTGGCCAGGTGAAGCGGTACCTGCAGCCCTCGCTTACGGTTCCCTCCCGCAACCCGTTAGTTCATAAGACAGCAGAGGATATTATCAGCGACACCCGGGGAACTTTAAACCGGGTAAGTTCGATTTTTGACTGGATTCGGAATAACATTGAACAAAAGCCCGTGGATGTCTTTACCGCCCTGGATGTGTTAGAAGGCAGAAAGGCTGAATGCCAGGGTCACAGTTTACTTTATGCGGCTTTTGCCCGTGCAGCCGGCATACCCACCCGTGTCGTAAACGGCGTTGTATATTCAAAAAATCACCGGGGTTTTCTCTACCACACCTGGGCTGAAAGTCTTGTCGACGGCCGTTGGCTGGCGGTTGATCCCACACTGCGACAAATACCGGCAGATGCCACCCATATTAAACTCATCGAAGGAGAGGGCCTGGGTGACCTGCTGCCGCTGGTGGATTTAATCGGTAATATGAAGATACAGATTATTGATATGAATTACTAGTGTCGTGTCCCACAAATAATCAACAAAATTCAGCACAAAGTTTGAAAGGTTTTTGCGAGCACCATTGAGCATTTTGGGATAAAGACGCCCGTTGCAGCGGGGCGCTTGCCCGCCAGCGCTCTTTGGCGGGTAAAAATCAAAAGCTGTCTGAGTCCCGAGCACAAGCGAGGTCGAGTTCTTTTGATTTAGCCCCGCTGCAGCTGGCGTCCCCAAAATGGTCACCGGCGTGAGCAAATGCCTTTTAAACTGCTAAAATGCTTTTTAAAGTTATTTCTGGGACATAATACTCGCCTTCACATTCAAACCGCTGGCTTTAAATAATGCATTATTTTCGGGGGCCGACAGATGAATAAAAAAATTATGCTCACTCTTCTGACTCTGTTTATCATCAGTGCCCTCTCACTCGCAGATACAGTTGCGGAAAAATCCGGCGTCCGAAAGCCCGCAAATCCGGCATCAAAACCGAATCTGGTAAAAGCGGTCATATGTGAAGACTTAAACGGCAGTGTCCCTCAATACCCGGCTATCGTATTCTCAGCTGCTCTCGGTAAAGTGTATTGTTTCACCGATTTTGATCCGGTGCTTGAGAAGACGTTTGTTAATCACAACTGGTATTTCCGCGAGCAAAAGCGAGCGAGCGTAAAATTAACGCTTAACCCACCGCGGTGGGCCACATTTAGCACTATTCAAATACGTAAGACGGATAAAGGCCCCTGGCGGGTGGAAATCACCGATCCTCAGGGTAATGTTCTTGAAACCCTCAGATTCAGCATCACCGATTAAGCGGACATGGATAATATTTCACAAATCTTAGTAACTATTCAATGGCGGGACATTTTTGACATCGGGCTGAACAGCTATATCCTCTTTCGTTTATATGTCCTGTTCCGGGGAACCCCTGTATTTCGGATATTGATCGGTATGGCCGTCTTGTGGTTTTTTCAGGGCATTGCCATCTCGGTGGGATTAATTGTCACCAGCTGGGTCTTCCGGGGTATTGCAGCAGTGGCTGCCTTAATCATAATTGTGGTTTTTAGAAACGAAATTCGCAATGTTCTTCAGGCCAGAAATTTCAGATCTCTTTTCTGGGGTCTGCCAAAAAAATCCATCGCCACGCCGATTGAAACTATTGTCGAAAGTGTTTTTGAACTTGCCAAGAACAAAATCGGTGCCCTGATTGTATTTCCCGGAAAAGAAAATATGGAAGATTTTGTTCAGAAAGGAATCCCCTGGCGAGGAGCAATTACCAGAGAGATGATCATGAGTGTATTTTGGCCCGGCAATCCGGTCCACGACGGTGCCGCCATCGTTCAGGGCAACCGTATATTAGAGGTCGGCTGTATTCTGCCTTTATCCCATCGAGGTGATCTACCTTCCTATTACGGAACACGCCACCGGGCTGCTCTGGGATTGTCTGAAAACACGGACGCTATGATAATTGTTGTTTCCGAGGAAAGGGGTAATGTTGCAGTCGCCAAAGGATCTCGCATTCGAACGTTAACCGGCAAAACCCAGCTAGAGCAGCGGTTGCGGGAGTATACCGGCCTGGCTGCAAAAGAAGGGCGTGGCGGAATAAGAGAAAAACTTGAAATCAGTGCCGCCGCAATTGTTTCTATCTCACTTATTTCAGCGGTCTGGTTCAGTGTGTCACGGGGATTGGACACCCTGATGACCCTCGAAGTGCCGATTGAGTACATGAACCGCGACCCTGCCAAAGAAATTGCAGATACATCCGTGGGTAAGGTCAGTTTAAAGCTGGCCGGTTCCGCCTCCCTTCTCAAAACAATACAACCCGAACAGGCCCGGGTCAGAATCGATTTGAGCAAATCCGTGATTGGATTGAATAGTTTTACGATTACCCAGGATAATATTCGGTTTCCACCCGGGGTTGATTTGAAGGGGGTTGATCCACCTGTCATCGAGGTTAACCTCGATGTTCTTTCTGATAAGGTTTTGCCGATTCAAGTGGATTGGGTCGGCAAGCTGAAGGATGACTTGATTCTCGAAAATGCGGAAATAACGCCCCAGGAAGTCAAAATCGTGGGCGGTAAACAGCTGTTGGAAAACATCTCGACCCTATACACCGAAAAAATTCCTTTGGATACCATAACCGCTTCCGGTAAGCTAACCGCAAATCTGGCATTGAATCCGGCCACCTTAAAAATTGGGCCGGGGTTGTCAAATAAAGTCACCATTGATTATAGGGTTAGAAACAGGCAGGACTAGTTCGCTAGCCTATCCGAGCTCCCCAAAAAACGTTACAAAAATTCATGAAAAATGATCTATGCATAAAGGCGTCCCTGTGAATTTTAAACAAAATGGTAGAATTATTCTGGCTTTTTGTATCATCACCGGATGGTTTGCAACGTCAATCCCGGGGGTAAGTGCGGATAAAATGATCGCCGGCTGGCTCGAGATGGTCAGAATTTATCCCGGAAATCTGAATGTCAAAGCAAAATTGGACTCCGGCGCCAAAACTTCCTCTTTGAATGCCGCTTCCATCGAAGAATTAGAAAAGGATGGCGAAAAATGGGTCCGTTT
>CAMYNZ010000143.1 GCA_947259865.1 uncultured Desulfobacterales bacterium
AGGTTGGCAGAAAAAACTCCCCGACCCCTCACATAATTATAACTGTTGCCATATCGATAATTATATTTTAACGTGTTGAAAAAATAGAGTATAATAATTCATTTTATTAGGATTAGTTTAACTTGAATGGTTTCTGCCGGCGTTTGACATCCGCGGGACAGCAAACTTAAAGGGTTGGGGTAGCGATGACTTTTGGCTTTGACAGGGTGCTTGTTACCGGTGGCGCAGGTTTTATCGGCTCTCATCTCACCAGCGCACTTTTAGCAGAGGGCTGTTCGGTTTCCGTATTGGATAATCTTTCCACGGGCCGCCTGAGTAACCTGGCGAAAGTTAAAAACAAGATTCTATTTCATCAGGGTGATATCAGAGATCCGGAAATCGTAAATCAAGCGGCTGCCGGATGCGGAGCCATATTTCACCTGGCGGCAATGGTTTCGGTTCCCCAGACCATCGAAAATCCGCTGGAATCAGCTCTTATCAATGATGTGGGCACATTATACGTATTGGAGGCTGCGCGCCGAACACGGGCCAAAAGAGTTGTTTTTATCAGCTCCTCTGCCGTGTATGGCGATGACCCGCAGTTGCCAAAAAAAGAGGACATGAACCCCAAACCGCTCAGCCCATACGCCGTTCAAAAACTCTCGGGAGAATATTATGCCCTTCTTTACCATGAACTCTATGGTATAAAAACCACCAGTCTGCGTCTATTTAATGTTTTCGGACCCAGACAGGATCCTTCTTCGCCTTATTCCGGGGTTATCTCAATTTTTATGTCCAGAGCACTTTCAAAAACACCACCGTCGATTTACGGTGATGGAACCCAGAGCAGAGATTTCGTATACGTAAAGGATGTGGTCAAAGCCAGCCTGCTGGCAGCATCAGCGGATAATGTGGCCGGAATTTCGATTAACGTGGGCACCGGCAAATCCGTTGATATAAATCAGCTCTGGGAAATGATTTGCCAAATGAATGGTTTGGAAATTGAACCTCAATACGCAGCGCCCAGACCCGGGGATATACCGGCATCGGTGGCCGACATCCAGCGGGCAGAATCTCTACTTGGCTTTAAACCGCAATATTTATTTGCTCAGGGCCTTGAGCACACCTTTGCGTGGTACAAAAATAACAGGCAGTGAGTGACAATTATGCAATTTAAATTCAAAAATGTTCTTGTTACCGGAGCGGCCGGTTTTATCGGTTTTCATCTGGCAAAGCGCCTGGTTGCTGAAGGGTACACGGTGACGGGGGTCGATAACCTGAGCCCTTATTATGATATCAACCTCAAGAGATCCCGACTTGAAATACTCGATAAATCCGAAAACTTTATTTTTAAACAGTTAGACCTTGCCCGGGCAAAGCCCCTGAACATGCTGTTTGATTCAGCTCAATTCGATGTTGTGGTAAATCTTGCTGCCCAGGCCGGTGTCCGCTATTCTCTAAAAAATCCCCATGCCTATGTCGACGCAAATTTGGTTGGTTTTGTCAATGTGCTTGAATGCTGCCGGCACAATGATGTGAAACACCTTGTTTTTGCTTCATCAAGCTCGGTGTACGGTGCCAATACGAAAATGCCGTTTTCGGTTCACCACAATGTCGATCATCCGGTCTCCCTCTATGCCGCAACCAAAAAGGCCAATGAACTGATGGCCCATTCCTATAGCCATCTTTACCACCTGCCCTGCACGGGGCTGCGGTTTTTTACGGTTTATGGTCCCTGGGGACGACCGGATATGGCGCTTTTTCTTTTCACCAAGGCCATAATAGAAGGTAAACCGATTGCGGTCTTCAACCACGGCCGGATGCAGCGGGATTTTACCTATATTGACGACATCATCGAGGGGGTCGTTCGGGTTATGGGCAAGATCCCCGCTGCAGACCCCAAATGGCGCGGTGACAGCCCGGATCCGGGTTCATCGTATACTTGCTACAAGATATATAATATCGGTAACAACAATCCGATCCAGCTTGATCGTTTTATTGAAGTAATCGAGAAAGCTCTGGAAAAAACAGCCCAAAAGGAATTCATGGATCTTCAGCCTGGCGATGTTCCGGCCACCTACGCGGATGTGGACGACCTGGTCAATGATGTGGGGTTTAAACCGGCAACGCCGCTTGCGGAGGGTATCCAGCGGTTTGTTGAATGGTACAAAGATTACTACGGCTAGAAGTGGGTTGTTTTGAAACCACTTCTAAAGCCTACCGGGGGCGGCAGGCGCATATATTGATCCGGGCTATATATGATTGTAGTCCTGATTTTTTGGGTCAATGATGGGTGATCGGTCCGGGCCAGGGTTAACGAATACTTTTTCCTGTATAAAACAGGGTGCCAAGCGATAGCTTCAGACGGCGACGGCCTGCTGCTGCAGCTTATAAAACACAACTGATGCGTCTACGCAATTATTTTTAATAATGCAATCGATGCATTTTGTCAGACCTTCACAATTTTTACAGGATGCCGGAAAGCATTTAGCGTAGTTTAATAATCGCTTCAATACATCTTCATAGTCTTTTAGTTGATTTATCAACCCACCGGCCGCTTCGTCTTTACATGCGAGCAACTTCGATTTTTTATCAATATAGACTCTAAACATACTGTGCAGAATGCAATCTTTGTTTAATTTTTCCAAACCCATACGCGATATCAAACTGTCGATGCTCATTATTTTCTCCTTTCGACAGTAGTATGTGCAACCACATAAATCAGCCATGTCTGATACATGATGGTTGACTGCCTGCAATCGGGCCCTCCTGCCTTGTGATTTTAAACAAACAAATTAAATGGAATCTGCTGTGGGGGAGTCTGTGGGAGAAATGAGACCAGCTTAGAGTAGGGCATCAAGAACAGCTTCGGATCTGATGGAGCGGGAATTCACTGCTTTTAGTATTAATTTTTTATACCCTATCCGGATGCTGAGAGTCAAATGAAATTGCAATTATAGATTTGGGAAAAAGATAATGTAAATTTACGCCTGATTACGGATTTTTCGCCATCCCTGATTTTCCCGCCCGTACCATTTCGAAACCGCCCCCACCGTTATAAAGAATTCTGAAAAAAAGCCGATAATATGTTTGATGGTATTAATGAGATTTTTGAAATGATTTTAGGTATATAATCCGATCGAGTGTAATAGTTGGTTTTGGTTTATCCGCAGGGTAAAAAAGGGAGGGCAAAGTGCTTAATTTCATTTTTGTCGTCGTCGCCAAAAACTGGGTGTTGATCATTATGGTTTGTTTTCAGCTCATCTTCTGCTTTGTCGAACCTGTTCTTTCCAGGGCCGGAGCCGAATATTTTATCGTCAATTTTGACTTGAATTCATTCCAGATCGGCGATGAAGAAAAAGAAAAGATTCATAATTTTTTAATAAACAATCGCCCGGTTAAAACGGAGAAAATTTTAGTGATTGGATTTACCGATTCCACCGGACCGGAAGCCCTTAATGACAGTCTTTCAAAAAACCGGGCGGAAGCCGTCAAAAACGAAATCATCGCATCCATAAAACCTAAATCTAATCGGGTTTCGGCGGATGGATTTGGTCCCAACGCACCCATCAGTAATAATAAATTTCCCGCCGGTCGTGCCCGCAATAGACGTGCAGAGGTATACCTGAAAGCTGTGAAAGATTGGCGCCTGCAGCATTTGAGCAGCGTTAAAAATCACAATAAAACCCATATCTTCAAATACATCGAAGCGGCTAAGGATTCGTTGTTTAAAGATCAATTTGATCAAGCGCTTGTGATGCTCAAAAAGGCCGCCCAGCTGGGCGGCGAAGATTATTCGGACTGGCATCTGACATACGGTGGCGTCGGTTTTTATGCCGGGCGGCCGTTACAACAACTCATACCAATATTTAACCGGGCCCTGGAATTGGATCCTTATAACTCAAAGGCCCGGGATTTTCTGGGCCGGATTAAAGCTCGTGAAGACTTCATGGCTCAAATTCCCGAATCCGATATGGGTCGCACCTACCGATGCCCTATTCGCGTCGCCTCGCGTTATCAATTATATGAATATCTTCGGTTATTTAAAGTAAAACCCCGCGCTCGTTTCCACAACCGGATTTCGGGGAGTGAAAGGTGGGAATGTGAAGATTCCGTTGGAAATATGATTGATTATTATTTCGATTGTTCAAAAATTCAGGCGGGCGCGTTTTACTCACCGGCGAATCTTTTTATTTCGAAGTAAAATTTGGCAGTTCGTAAAAGTTCGACAATAGATTTTATTGCGAATTAACCATTCTTTGTTCTCTTAAAAACGTATCCAGCGCTTCAATAACAACGTTGGTTATGGTCGTTGCGTTTTCACCGGCATACATCTTTACCCGGGCTGCCAGGTCACAGGGTAAACTAATAAGGAGATCTTCGCATTCGATTTGTTTTGTATCGCCGCTATCGGTTGCCTTGTCCATTCCGTTTCCTCAGTATGATATGTTTGTTCAATCAGATTCCCATCTATCTTGCCAAGCGACTCTTGGAAATAAAATAAGCTGTTTTCCCAAGATGTCCACAGACCGACTCCATTTGAAAGCGCATCCTGTTTCCCATACATTATTGATTTGCGCCAAACAAGTAAAATAGGCATAAGGCATTGTCAAAACTGCAGCCAGGATATATTTTAATAAATCTATTTCATTATATGAGGGGTCGGGGAGTTTTTTAGATTAGGTCGCTGCATGAATCATCAGCGACTGCATCGTGCAAACTCACGCATAAGGGATCGTAGCAAAAGAACAGCGATTTAAAATTAAAATAATAGGCTTGGTGTTAAATCAGCAACGCGGGTGGAAGCCACATTTCGGTTGCTGCCTGTTCTTTCGCAACGTTCCCTAATGCCTTCAAACAGCGCACGATTTCGCTGCTGATAATTCATTCCGCTATTATCAAAGGGTAGGTGGAAAAACTCCCCGACCCCTCAATTATCTGAAGGGGGAGGAACTCATGATTGTCAGACAATTGAGAGTGGGGCACATGGACGTTTTCTGTTATCTTGTCGGATGCGAGAAAAGCCGGGAGGCTATAGTTATCGACCCGGGTGGAGATGAAGACAAGATCCTGGAGCGTGCCAAAACGGATAACCTCAATATTACTTATATCTTCAATACGCATCACCATTGGGACCATACGTCCGGAAACGCCCGTCTTAAAGACATGACCGCTGCGAAATTGGTTATGCATGCTTTGGAGGATGACATTCTTCAGGGTCGCGGACCGTGGGGCAGTGGCCAGCCCGCTTCACCGCCGGCGGATTTTCGGATAAAAGATGAGAAGGAATTGAGGGTGGGGGATATTTCATTTCAAATTTTCTTTACCCCGGGGCATACCCCGGGCGGACTTTGCCTTTACGCTGGAGGCCAGCTATTCACCGGTGACACGCTTTTTGTGGGAGACAGCGGTCGCACCGATTTGCCGGGAGGGGATCGCTCCACCCTGGGCGCTTCCATAAGAAGTCTGATGAAATTGCCGGATGATACTATCGTCTGGCCCGGTCATGATTACGGCGATTCCACCCGTTCGACCATCGGTCATGAAAAAAGAACCAATGCTAACGCAAAGGAATACGGCTATTATGTGGAAGATTGAATCATAAATAATGTGGGTCTTTTCCAGCGGTGTTTCTAAAAGACACCTCCTGTCGGTGCCTTGACGTATCGGGGCAGCCACTTTGACGATATTTGTCACTTCCCATTGCATGACCTGTCTTTTTTAACTCACAATATGCTAAAATAATTATGCTTTTTAATTTTGGGCCAAACCCGAGTTCCATGGGAATTTGGCATGCTTTTAGCATATTTGACCTCCACACCCGTAATTAAGGAGGTTGATTATGCCAAAGAAGCGCTGCCTCAATTTGATGCTTAGTGCTTTGTTTATCGCTTTTCTGTGGGGTTGTGCCGGATTCCAGCCGGCCTTCAACCCAAAGTATTTCTCATCGTCGGCCCCGGAGGTACCCAATTCCAGGATTGAATTAACTCAAGAAGTGGTTGATACTATTTCAATGGCTTCAATTCAAAATTTGGCCGTCAATGCCAGTATCCACTGGGTTGCCAGCGATAATTTGATTCTAAGAGTAGGTGTTTGGGGAAAAGATGGACATTATGCAACATATTTAATTATCCCGAGCAGTGGTAAAATAAATAAATTACAGGGAGCAGCGGAGGAACGCATCTTAAAAAAGATTGATGGAAGAATTGATATCGAATCCACTGAGACGAAGTTTATGAAAGTAATCCGTACGATTAATTATTATCTGCTCTACAGGGGCAAAAAGACGCCCTATATCGGCCGTGTTATAGACGGGGATCAGGTGGTTGATATTGCAGTGAAGGTTGATACTAAAAGGTATAACAACTGTAAAATAAAAGGAACAATAAAAAATAAAAGCAATGATATCAGTATACCGGTAAAATGGTCGAGCAAGAAACACGGTTACAAACACCAAAGCAGTGTAAAAAGTCTTTTCCGAGATTTCAAGATTTCACCTGACGGTCGCTATTATGTTATGGGAGCGGCGGATGTGGGAGGCCCGTACTTGTATGACTCTTATATGAAGCGAAAATGCAAACCGGACTGGCTCATTAGACACTATCGGCATCATGCCATTACCGTCGATCCGAACTGGAATCAAATCGCTTTGCTACGGTCTGAGAATTCACTGATGCAAACAGACAACCGTTATTGGATTGAAATCCATGACTTTTCGATCGCAGACATGTGATCCTAATATGCGGTAACTGTTTATTGAACTGATGTTGATATCGCCAGGTGACAGAATTGAAGCAACGCTTTTTTACAGCATCCTCAGATGAATTCGGGTTTAAAAATCCCACCCGGTTTGACCGTCAACTATGCTATCTATTCATCCATGCTTTCAATTTCAAATTCCTCGATTATTTTCCCTTTTTCAATATAGGATTCAATCTGCTCATAAGACTTCTGGTAAACGGCCATGGTGGCGGCAAATCTGTCGAATATGGGGTCATCCTTTCCCAATAATTCATTGATATTGTGTAATATTTTCACTCCTTGATTAAAATGCTCATTTATTGCGGCCAGTATTTTTTTACGTTTTTCATGCCGTTCCCGTTCCCGGGCAATAATCGGCAATAACCGTTGAACGGAAAACTCCACCAGAGTGTCCCGGGGGGCATTGTAGTTCTTTGAGACTTGTTCCAGCGACAACAATGATTTTCGGCTCATGACATAGGTTTTTTGGACGCGGTTTTGTATTTGCAATTTCGAATTCTGGATTCCGCGGGCAATTGCGCTGAGTGACTGCATGTCCTCGATCAAATGATCAAAAAGAGACTTTTGCTTGATGCCCAGATGGGTGGCGACAATGCTGATGGCGTCGATGCATCCTTCTGTTAATTTAAAAGTCGCGCGCACAGATTGCCGGCCCCTTAAACTTGAAGTCAGAGATCGGGGCAGGATTGAACCCACATTTTCATCATATTTATCATCATTTTCCATATTTTCTCTCCAATTCTACAACACTCGAATTTTCATTACTTAATATATAATTAATTTTATATAATGCAACAATTATTTTAAATTCCATCTTGACAGTCAAGATTTCGTTTTTATTATTTCTTAAATCACTTTATTGACGATTGGTTCAGAAGATAGTGTACACGCAATTTTACTGGTACATACGAAAAAAATACAATTCGGTACGCTGTATATTCTGAAAAGATGGTAAAATTATCGATAGCATTACTAAAAAATATATAATATATAAATAATTTATAAAATAATTAATTTATTATATTGACATAGATAAATTTATCATTATTATTTTGATAAAACAAGTAAAAATCAGGTTTGTTCTAAACCCCAAAACCAAAAATATCAATTAGGAGGTGCAATTATGCAGCTTGTTAGATGGAATCCAATGAACGAAATGTTTAGCTTACGCAGACCATTGAACCGGATGTTTGACGACTTCTTCCTGCCAGGCACGACCACTGAAGACGGGTCCCTGACCAGGGGCTGGAATCCAGTTGTCGATATTTATGACAATGACGATAAAATTATCATTAAAGCCGAACTTCCAGGAGTCGATAAAAAGGACATCGAGATCGATATCAAGGACAGGGTATTGACCTTGAAAGGTGAGCGATCTGCCGACAAAGAAGTCAAAGAGGATAATTATTATCGGCGTGAAATGACTTATGGCCGGTTTGAAAGATCCTTCAACCTGCCGGCAGAAGTTGACCCGGATAAGGTCAAGGCCGATTACAAAGACGGTATCTTGAAGGTCGAAGTACCAAAACCGGAGCACAAGAAGCCCAAACAGATAACGGTTCACTGAGAATTTTTTAACCGATAACATTAACCCGCGGGGCGGTTCCAAGTGAACCGCCCTTTACGTTTGGAAATCGGCCCAAACCGATGCTGTATTATTTCCCCGGCAGTGTGATGAATGCTTTTACGGTAGGAAGTCGTGAAAATGCGGCCATTGCGGTTTCGCAACGCTTGCTGGACGGCTTGAATTCTTCGGAGATAACTGCTGTTCTGGCCCATGAGGTCAGTCATATTCGCAGCAATGACATGCGCATTATTGGATTTGCCGACCTGGCCAATCGTTTGACCCATGGGTTGTCCCTTTTCGGGCAATTACTGCTGATTGTAAATCTTCCCCTTGTATTGTTCAGCGGAGTTAGTATTAACTGGATGGCTATTTTGTTGCTTATATTTGCACCCGGTATCAGTGCTTTGCTGCAACTGGCGCTTGC
>CAMYNZ010000144.1 GCA_947259865.1 uncultured Desulfobacterales bacterium
TTCAATAACAAGAACATGGCGGCCCAGTTTATCGTATTGACTTTCCCCATCAGTTTCGTATTTGCCGCCACATCCAATGATAGAAGATTGACCTGGCTTTACGCAATGGTTTCCAGCCTTGTGGCCATATTCCTGTTTTACACGCGCACCAGGGCTGCCTGGCTTTCTGTCCTGGGAGAAATACTGCTGATCGGGGGGGCGCTTTTTTTTTACGGGAAAGGTCCGGAACGTAAATCAGTCTTTGACAAAAACCGCACTCTGGCTGCAGTTGCGGCCCTGTTAATGTTTTTTATTTTTATCAACCTGAGACCCGCTTTATCAGAGACATCTTCCAGTGTTTTCAAAACGCCCGCCGTAAGGAAATTGGAAGATGCTTTGGACCCTTCCTCCATCCGTTACCGTTTGATCCTCTGGAAGAACGCCCTGTCTGTTATCGCCCGGCATCCTGTTGCCGGTGTGGGTATCCGCAATATACAGGTCCACTACCCGACTGCGCCTGATAAAAGGGGGCATCGTCTAAATTTGTACACCCAGAGAGTTCACAATGACTATCTGCAAATGTACGCTGAACTGGGTTTGCCGGTGCTGGTGGTTTTCTGCTGGATCCTGGTTTTAATTGTTAAAGCGGCGTTAAAGACCATACGCGGCCCCAATCGTGAAGTTTGCGGGCCTCTATCCCTGATCTGCCTGGCGGCGATTTTTGGCCTGGCCATAAATGCTTTTTTCAGTTTTCCGTTTAATCGTGCTATGCCACCGTTTTTACTGGCTATATATTTGGGCCTCTTCTTCCGGGTTTCTACCATGGCCGAGCCGCGTGCGGAAAAATCCCTGAGCGGGAAAACCCTCAGCCGGAAAACCGCACTGGTTGTCGCCGGAGGCTGGGGCATTATTTTCCTGGTCTGGGGGGTAACCAGTTATCATTGGGCCATGGCAGATCATTACTACAGGAAACACGTCCTGGCTTTTTTAAACGTCGACTACCCCAAAGCCGTATTTTACGGCAATAAAGCCCTGGCGCATAACCCCGAACGTGGCGCCATACTGAGGTCACTGAGCCGTGTTTATGTGCAGCAAAAGGATTATGAGAACGCCGAAACCCTTTTTGCGCGCATAGATAAGGTGTTTCCCCATTCATCCTTGAATCTTTACTACCAGGCTGCCGCCCGGATAAACCAGAAGCGGTATGATGAAGCGGAAAAAATCATTCAAAAAGGGCTGGCGGTTATTCCGCACAGTGGTAAACTGCACGGTCTGCTGGGGGTTGTATACCAGGTTAAGAATCAGACTGAGGATGCCATTCGGGAATACCGCCGGGCAATAGAGTTGGCTCCCGGACTTAACAGACACTATGAATGGCTTGGCCAACTGCAATATGAGAAGCAGCAACTCGGGGAAGCGCGTCAAATTTTTTCCAAATTGCTGGAAGTTGATCCTGAGAATTCGGGCGCCCGCATGGCTCTCGGGCGTATACGCTTGATTCAATATCGGCAACGGCTAAAGTCCCCCCCGGGGTTGCCGGATGTGGTGCAGTTGGCAATGATACCTTCCGGGATCGACACCCAAGATGCTGACCTTGCCAAAGCAGTTGAACATTTTTCCGCCATCCTGATTTCACATCCACACCACCCGGATGCGAACAACTGCCTGGGGGTTGCCTGGTTCTACCAGGGGAAGAAAGCAGAGGGTACGTCACAATTTTGCAAGGTGCTGCGTGGCAGAGTCGACCATCGCTTTGCCCGGAATAACCTGCAGAGCGTGGCCGGTTATCGGAAGTTAAATGTTGCGGCGGTTGTGAACTGCTATCTCGATCTGATCCGGATTCATCCCGATAACGCCGATCTCCGCAGTCAACTGGGCCTTACCTTTATAAACCGGGGGCAGCCGGAAACAGCCGAGAACCATTTCCGTGAAGCTGTGCGCCTGGCCCCGGATTCTCCGGTCCTGCGTCGGTATTTGGGTGTTGCTTTGACGCAGCAGGGCAAGCTGGATGGGGCGATTTTAGAATTTCAAGCGGCCCTGCAGAAAAGTGGGGGGCAAGATGCTGTGGCCCATAATAATCTGGGTAGTGCCCTGGCACGGTTAAAACAGATGGATGTGGCCATTGATCATTTCCGCTTGGCGCTGAAAATTGATCCCCATTATGCCGATGCCCGCGCCAATCTGCAAAAGGCTCTACAACTGACGAAACAATCCGATTGAGATCGCTTATAAAAAAAGCCCCTGTGCAGCGGAACAGGGGCTTTAAAACGGCTCTATAAGACGGAATGTCAAAAAGGCTTACATCATTGCGCCCATTCTGCCTCCCGGAGGCATGGCCGGCATGGCCTCTTTTTCCCCGGGCAGGTCGGCAACCATGGCTTCGGTGGTCAGCATCAGGGAAGCAACGCTGCCCGATTGAACTGATAAGAACTCGCTTTTTAGGAGCAAGCAAAGGGAAAAGGTGAGTTGTGTATTGGATTCAGCCACAGCTCAACATATGGAAAAAACGATTTGGTTGCTACCAAATTGCTACCATAACAACCAAATACAAGGGGAAAAACGATAAATCAAGATACAATTACGGGGTGGGAAATACGAAGAATTTTCCGAGGTATATACAACCCAAGAAAGCAAGCTAAAAAGCTGAGAAACAGCTCCGAACAGACTGAAAATCCCCGTGTCGGCAGTTCGATTCTGTCCCTCGGCACCAGACATTAAAGGATATCAAGCCCAGGCTTGGTATCCTTTTTTGTTTCCAGGAAAATGATACCATGACATTAGAAGCCATCTCAAAAATAGTAGATCGCGTTCTACGGCCAATTTTTCAAGCAACATTTCCCGGTTTGCGCCTGGGTGGAGGCGGCCCGGCTTCCCAGGGATGCCAATGCCGAGACCGAGCCTGTTGATTTGCGTCAGTAACATATTTAATGGTTAAAAGGATAGATCCATGTATGTATCGCATCTTTCGTGCCCCAAATGCTATAAGACGTATGAAAGTGAAGCACTGATTCAGCTGTGTGAATGCGGTGCGCCACTTTTGGTTGAGTACGATCTGGAAAAAGCAAAGGCTGCTTTTAGCAAGAAAATGCTAAAGGATCGGGAACCAAATTTGTGGCGCTACCGGGAGCTTTTGCCGATCAATGATCCCGCTAACATCATCAGCCTGGGAGAGGGCATGACACCCCTTTTGCACCTCAGGCGACTGGGAAAAGAAGTGGGTATCGAGAATCTTTACCTAAAAGATGAGGGAATTATTCCCACCGGCACATTCAAGGCTCGCGGGGCAGCCGTGGGTGTTTCCCGGGCCAAAGAGCTGGGTGTGAAAGTACTGGCAATGTCCACCAATGGAAATGCGGGTGCCGCGTGGGCGGTTTACTGCGCTGCGGCCGGCATCAGATCCGTTATCGTCATGCCGCAAGATGCACCCCCCATTCCCAGGGGGGAGTGTGCCATCAGCGGGGCGGTGCTTTATCTGGTAAAGGGCCTGATCAGCGATGCCGGAAAAATCGTTGCCCGGGCCGTGGCCGATTACGGGTGGTATGACGCATCAACCCTTAAAGAACCTTACCGCATAGAGGGCAAAAAGACCATGGGGCTGGAACTGGCCGAGCAGTTCAACTGGGAGCTGCCCGATGTGATTCTTTACCCGACCGGCGGAGGCGTCGGCATCATAGGCATCTATAAAGCCTTGCGTGAGCTGCAGCAGATGGGCTGGATCGGCGACAAAATGCCGCGTCTGGTGTCGGTGCAGTCCAGCGGCTGCGCACCCATCGTTAAGGCCTGGGAGGATAAGCAGACCGAATCGATCTTCTGGGAAAACGCACACACGCTGGCATTCGGAATCACCGTTCCCAAGGCGCTGGGAGATTTTTTGGTGCTGGATGCGATTTATAAAACGGATGGTTGCGCGGTGGCCGTGGATGATGATCGGATCCTGGCCGCGGAAGAAATGCTGGCCTCACGGGAAGGCACTTTTGTATGCCCCGAGGGGGCTGCCAACCTCAGTGCCGCCCTCAAACTCAGGGCCGCAGGATGGATCAAAACCGATGAAAAAGTTGTCCTGCTCAACACCGGCAGCGGGCTCAAGTATCCGGAAACGGTCACCGTAAAACCGCCGGTGCTGAAACCTGACAGCGTTTTACCCGCGCTTGCATAAATAACATGCGGATTTATCCGGCAAAGTACTCTGGCGGATAAAATGCATTTTTGAGATAGCTTCTAGAAGCTTGATTGAAATCATACCTCACTTTTTACACCCAAGTTCTGCTATCACAGTCTGCACCGATGTCCCCCTGTCCCAATCCGAAAATCATATTGGAAATGATGGGTATAGTAAAAAATGCGGGCCGCCTTACTGGTAAGCTTTTGGGGTGGTCAAGGAAAGCTAGAAAACCTGTGTGAAAAATGACAGGGTCATACGGGACTGGATTTTCCACTGATTGGAGTAGAAATGCAATGATTGAATTATTAAGTTGGCTGGTTGCCCTGGGGTTAGTTGTTCAAGCAGCGGTCGGATTGAGTTATTTGATTTCATCCGTTTGGGAAAGAGAAAAGCGGGCATCATTTTTTGCCGCTGTCCAGTTTGCCGGCATGGCGGCTTTGCTGATTCTGTTTGTTTACGGGTGGCACGGCGGATTTTTTTCCACGGGATCCGGAACCGGCATCCTGATTAGTTTTCTAATTGGCGGAGCTGCAGCCGGTATTCTTTTGATGAAAAAAACGCGGGCCAATCCAAAGGCTCTGAAAGGTACCCAAGGGTTGATCGTCGGGGAGGTGAAAAAACCCGATGAAAGAGACATCGTGTTTGCCCGTAACCGATCCATCCGACCGGGATCTCAACAGTATAAAGCCTATTATACCATGCGCCCTGAATATGAGGAATACGATGCTGCCCGCAGAAAAAAGGGTGGCCCCTTAGGCCATCCGGGTTTTATTGATCGACCCTGGGACCGGCCCAACGTGGCTGCTACCCTGGCGTCTTTGTCGATACCGCTGCACCTGTCAGCAGCGGATAAATACAACCCTTCAGCGCATCCGGAATTTGAGGGTCAGCGGGTTGGTATCAGCCCTGAAGATGCCAGTTCAAAAGTCAAGGGATATACCCTGAACCTTGGCGCTGACCTTGTCGGTATTGCTGAAATCAACCCGCTGTGGATTTATTCCAACAGGGGGGAGATTTTTCACGAGAACTGGGAAGACTGGGGCAAAGAGATTGAAATCAACCATACCAATGTGATTGTTTTTGCCACCGAGATGGCCTTTGAATTGGTTGGTGCAGCGCCCCATACACCGACAACCATAACCAGCATGGAAAATTATGCTAAAGGTGCTTTTATTGCCACCCAGCTGGCGGCCCATATTGCTAACTTGGGTTATTCGGCAACTGCCAATCATCTGCGACATTACGATGGGGTTCTGGTCCCCCTGGCAGTGGATGCCGGTCTGGGCGAAGTCGGCCGGTTGGGGTATCTGATGACCAAAGATTTCGGGCCCCGTGTAAGACTGGGTGCCGTCACTACCGATCTTGCGCTTGTTCCGGATAAACCGATAGACATTGGTGCCGAGGACTTCTGCAAAATGTGTAAAAAATGCGCCAACTGCTGCCCCTCCAGTTCCATCCCCCTGGAGGATCAAAAGGAAGTCAACGGCACGCTGCGATGGAAGCTGAATGCGGAAACCTGTTTTGACTACTGGGGCAAAGTCGGCACCGACTGCAACATTTGCATGCGGGTGTGCCCCTGGAGTCATGCATCAGCCTTGCCCCACAAAATCATCCGAGCGCTGATTACCCGCAACCGGTTTTCCAGACGCCTTTTCAGCCTAATGGACGATATTTTTTACGGCAAAAAGCCGAGGCCCAAGCCGGCACCCGGATGGGCCCAGTATGACTAGATCAATTCTAAATGTAAGCCATTAATCTGTCAAATTGTTGACGTGTATTTACTGGCGGTTGGTGGTCGTTTGGCCTAAACAGCCTTATAAGCCTTTAATATTATAGTAATTTGTCAATATGGTATAGTTTGGCACGTATATTGTAGCAATCCACTGTCAGATCCGTTCTTTGTGATCCCGTGGCCCGCCGCAAAGACACGGGCCCGCCCTCCTTTCCAGCCCCTGGAAGCATAAAGCTTCCGGGGGCAAATATCAGAGATCAGTTCTTGCGAGATTATGAAAAGATGGGGCTATTTGAGAAAGGAAAATAATAAATGAAGGATTCGGATGAACCAGCAACCGCGGCCAGAGCGGATCTTGAAGACGTAAAACGGATTATATCACGGAATCTACCCGAAAACATGGGCCTGTTAGATCTGATGTTGATCGATGCGTGGTTATCCCAGGAGATGCAGTCCTGTCTGGATAAATCAAAAAGATTTGACGACCTCGAAAAGCTTAGAATTGAACTGGATAAGCGCATCAAAGATCATAAGGATCCATCGGGATAGCTTCCGGCCATTTTTTTCAACTCCACCAAAGTGGCACCCCAGCCCCCGGCTTCCGGCGGTGCATCTGTAAACGTGTCAACCAGAGGATTCTTTTTTAAAAGCCCCTGCACTCTTTTTTTCAAAATACCATGTCCTTTGCCGTGAATGATGCGCACCGAGAAAATATCTGCATTCAGACATTCCGTAAAATAATCCAACAATAAATCCGGCAGCTCTTTGGGATGAAAGGTGTGCAAATCAAGCGTATCTTCGATCGGAATTTTTATCGGGTCCACAGTTATTCACTCCTTTTTTGACCAAAGGAATCCGTATGCCCTGGAATCTCCCGGCCTGCTTTAAAAACCGGTTGGGATCACCGACCACAGGAGCGCAATGATACCAGCGAGAACAAAAAGGCTTTCGACCAAAAACTCCAGCCGGATGCCCGGTATCAAATGCCCCTTTTCATATATAAGTATTACCAGAAATAAAAAGATAGGACAGATTGCCAGCCCAAAACCGAGGTCGGATATGAGGTTGAAAGTACTGGACAAAAGGATTACCGCCAATGTGAGTGCCACAATGGATTTTAACAGGCGCATGGACCGTTTTTCTCCCATCAGAATTGGGATGGTCTCCATGCCCACAATCCGGTCGCCTTGCATGTCCAAAATGTCAAAAAAGGCGGTTCTGACAAAGACCATGCCGGTGGACCACAGAAATACCAAAATTGTGCCGGTATCTATTTGGGCGGATATTGACAAGGGTGGAAAAAGGGCAGTGACGATGCCCCAGGCCATGGCAATCAGAATTGTTTTTGAACCGGGTATGTCCCGTATTCTACGGTAGCGTATGAGTGCAAATTTTTCAGGGACTATTCTTAGATTGTACGAGAGACCCAGAATGCTCATGGCCAGTAGAACTACAAAAGGTGTCGGTCCGATGGTAAAGGCGATGATCAGACCGATACCACCGGCCATTAAGGCAAGAATAGTTAAAAAAACTTTGTGTTTGTTGTAAAAACTGGCCCGGTCGGGATCATTGTACTGGTCGGATTTTTTTCCGGTCAGGTGATTGAGAATGTGCATGGATTGGACATAGAGTATGGCCATGATGACGTGCGGGAAGTATTGGCCGATTGCCAGCAGCTTGGTGCAGGCATAGGATAAGCATCCAGCTCCCAGGGATACATATATGTTTGTGAGCAGGAGCACCCGTTGTAAGTTATAAAATGTACGGCGCCAGCCGCGCCCCTTTTTATAGGGCATGGCCTCCAGGGCCCTGTATACGCGTTTTATGATCCAGTTCGGTGTCGAGGCCCCGGCAGTGATACCGATGTGTTGAGCAGATGCAAATGAATCGGTGTCAAGGGATTCTAGATCCGCTTCGGTCTCAATGTGGTAGGCCGGCTTGCCGGCCTGCTTTGCGATTTCAACAAGTCGCCGGGTGTTGCCGCTGTTGCGGCCACCGACGACGATTACCGCATCCACCGAATCTGCCAGCCGCTGCACCTCAGCCTGGCGTCTTTCGGTGGAATCGCAGATAGTATCAAATACTTTATAATGAGGAAATTTTTGGGTCCATGTTTTAACCGAGTCAAACAGGCGGGTATTCTGGGTCGTCTGGGCTACGATAATTGCTTTGTCAAATTTCGGTAGTGTTTCGAGCTCCTCCAGGCTGCCGATGACATACCCGTTGCCGCCGGCATAGCCGAGTAGTCCGGTAACCTCCGGATGGTCCTTGTCTCCGACAATAATCGAGGCGTATTTTTTTTGGGCGTGTTTGCGGATAATCGTCTGAACCTTGATCACCCGGGGACAGGTGGCATCCACTACATTGAAACCGGCATTTTTAAGAGCCTGTTTGGTTTCAGGGGGGACACCATGGGCTCTAATCAGCACCGTACCGGTTCCTTGAGTCGGCACCTCGTTTAATACACAGATCCCTTTTTCCTTCAAAAGTGCCAGAACCTGGGCATTGTGTATAAGCGGACCAAAAGTACAGGTCTGGCCTTCATGGGCCGCAGGGACATCCATGACCAGCTCAACGGCTCTGCGCACACCCATACAAAAACCGGCAGTTTTGGCGAGTAATATTTTCATTTCAAAGTCTGCTGATTTTGAGTTTGTTGCGCCGCTTTTGCTTGGAAAGGCGCCGACGAGGCCCCTTTTTTTTAGTCGAGGGTTTCCAGCCCGGTCCGTCCGGGTCCTCGTCTATAGCAACACCGTTGGTGCGCATCTGATCGGCCATGACCAATTTTTCCTCAAATTCGGGCGAGCTTATGGTAGCGGCTCCGTGGGATTTGGCGGTCTCGACCTCACCGCCGCGGGAAAATCTAATGGCAATGCCTTTTATAAAATCCCGGCGGGCAGATAAGGCGGGGGCATTTGATCCGTCAAATACAACCGTTATTTTATGCGGCCGGATGCGTTTGTAAACCGCCAGCCAGTCGATAAGTGCTTCCCGGCCCTGTTGTATATCCATACGATCCAGGTCACGCAGTCCAGGGGATTGTCGAATCATGTTGTAGCCGTCAATTATGATATGGGTTGCCATTATTACCTAAAAACCATCACCTAAATTTCGTGCCAAATCCAGGTTTCATCCTTTAAGAAGGTGTATGAGACGATCAAGATCTTTGCTGTTATAGAACTCGATTTCAACTTTTCCCTTCTGTCCGCGTCGGTGTATCTGAACTTTGGTTCCAAAGCGGCGGGAAAGTTCTTCGGCCAGGTCTGAAAAATAGATGGCTTCGGGACCCGGCGACATCGCTTCTCTTTTTTTCTGCCTGGTTTTCAAGCGCTTAACCAGGTTCTCGGTTTCCCTCACCGACAGTCCCTTGGATACGACTGCCCGCCAGGCAGTGATTTGCTGAACAGGTGTTTCGCAGCCGAGCAGCGCACGTGCGTGTCCCATGCTCAGTGTGCCGTTTATGATGCTTTCTTTTATCTGATCCGGCAGTTGGCGCAGTCTTAGGAAGTTTGCCACCGCGCTCCGGCTCTGGCCGACCTGTAATGCGGCCCGATCCTGGGTAAGGTTAAATTTAGAAATCAGAATATGATAGGCTTCGGCCTTTTCGATCGGATTGAGGTCTTCTCTCTGGATATTTTCAACGATGGATATTTCCAGCAATTTTTCATCGGTTACGGACTTTATTATGACCGGCACCCTTCTCAACCCGGCCTTTTTGGCCGCCCGGAGACGTCTTTCTCCGGCTACCAGCTCGTATCCACTGTCATGCTTTCGTACCAAAAGTGGTTGAATAATACCCTGGGCCTTGATGGAATCGCTTAATTCCGTAAGCTCGTCATCTGAAAACCGACGGCGGGGCTGATATCGATTTGGCTGGATCAGATTGATATCGCACTCAAAATATTCCCGCTCACGGTTTTCTGCCGGCTCGATATCGGGAATAAGAGCATCCAGGCCCTTGCCAAGCGCTAATTTTTTTCGTTTTCTAGGATTTGATCCGGATTTTGTGTCCATAAATAATCTTCCTGCCGGGCCGAAGCTCTTAAGAGTGAAGGCTGGTTCGGTTTTGATACCCCGTCCCGCTGACATGCTTCGGCCAGCCCCCTTCGGTCTTAGCTCAGGGTCGAAGACAGTCGCGTCGTGGGACTGCGGGGAGCTTCATTTGATTTAGAGCTTTTGTACTTACGACGGTAACCGTCGCATGTATTTAGCGCGTTATAATTTCTTTTGCGAGATTGAAGTAACTTTCCGCACCCGTTGAGGTCGCATCATAAAGCAGGATGGGTTGGCCGAAACTGGGTGCTTCGCTCAACCTAATATTTCTGGGTATAATGGTTTTAAATATCAGATCCTGGAAATGTTTCTCGGCATCCTCGGCTACCTGATATGACAGGTTGGTCCGTTTATCAAACATGGTTAAAAGGATGCCGGCGATGTAAAGATCCGGATTAAGGCTGCGTTTGATGCGTTTGACGGTTTGCAGAAGCTGGCCCAGCCCTTCCAGCGCATAAAACTCGCATTGCAGCGGGATCAATATGGAATCGGCGGCAGCCAGGGCATTCACAGTCAAAAGACTCAAAGATGGTGGGCAGTCGAGAATGATATATTCATAGGTATTTTCAACACCGCTGAGCAGACGCCGCAACGCTTTTTCCCGATCTGGTAGTGACATCATTTCCACCTCAAAACCGATAAGTTCAACATTTGAGGGAATGACCTTCAAGCTTTCTATGCTGCTGTCCGTGACGAGACGCCGAACTTCGATTTCTCCGATCATGCCGTGGTACAGGGTATTTTGAATTCTGTTTTTATCGAGACCGAGTCCGGATGTCGCATTTGCCTGTGGATCACAATCAACGAGCAAGGTTCTTTTTTCATAAACCGCCAGAGCGGCCGAAAGATTCACAGCCGTGGTGGTTTTGCCGACACCGCCCTTTTGATTTGCTATGCATATCGTCTGTGTCATGGTAGTTGTCCCTACCATAATATTTGTAGTTTGAAAAGATATTAAAAATCTGCCAGTATAGCCGCATTGAACTTAGAACCTGTTTTGCCGGTAGTAAGGGTCGTCGCTATGGGATCTGTCGCCCAATTAGGTGAG
>CAMYNZ010000145.1 GCA_947259865.1 uncultured Desulfobacterales bacterium
TAGTATTTCATCACACACCTCGGTGATGGCCTGATAGCGTTTTTCATCAAGCGCGCCTACCAGAGCTTTGATCTGATTTTCGGCCAAAGTGATGGTGAGGCGTCGCTGAACCCATTCAATGGCCTGATCTGTTTTAACTTCCCGGATGGCCCTGGGGGCGGCCAACAACGACTTCAGGCCTTCTGCAATATGGGTTTCGCACAGGTGGTATTTCGCCAGATAGACCGCCTTGTGGTTTTCTTGAAACGCATCAAAACTATCATTTAAGTCCTCGATAAAAATCTTGCGGCTTAAAGCCAGGGCACCCATAGCTTTGACGACATTTTCCCGTTTTACGCCGAGGATCTGCCGACTTTTGTCAACAAGGCCCTCATAAGGATAGTATACGTGTCCGTCTTCGGAAAGCGCCTGCAGGGCATAAATGATACCGGCCTCAACCCTTACTTCGGAATTTTTGGGAATTCCGATTTTTTCAGCAATTCGATCCGCTGATAGAAAGCCGATTCCGAAAATATCTGAAGCCAGACGATAGGGATTTTGCTTTACTACCGCAACGGCGCGGTGGCCGTAATGTTTGAAAACTTTGGCGGCATAGCCTGAACTGACACCGTGGGCCTGCAGAAAAATCATAACATCCCGAATGTCTTTCTGTTCTTCCCATGCGGCTTTGATCAGAGCGATGCGCTTTGCACCGATACCCGCTATCTCGGATAACCGCCTCGGCTCATTTGCGATGATATCCAATGTGTCCTGGCCGAATTTCTTGACAATGCGACCTGCCATTACCGGGCCGAGCCCTTTTATGAGTCCTGAACCCAGATATTTTCGGATGCCGTAAACGGAAGCGGGGACTTCGCTGCGACAATGCTTCACTTTGAACTGCCGACCATATTTGGGATGGGTGGACCATTCCCCTTCCATTTTAAGCACTTCACCGGGGGTGGCTGCCATCAAATTGCCCACCACCGTTACCAAATCCTGTTTCCCGGGCACTTTAACCCTGGCAATGGTAAAACCGTTTTCAGGATTGGTATAGGTGATGGTCTCAATCTGTCCGGTAAGATCCGCAAGCATCATTCGAATATACTTAATTCAGGGGTCGGGGTATTTTTTTCACGGCAAGATGCCGGGTTGTTGCCTGCCAAGCCCAACAGCGGCAACCGCCTTGCATTTTACGGCCGGCTATTTAAAACTTTCACTCCAACAAGAACCGACGCCGTGTTTTGCCTTTCTGGGCGGCAATAGCCCTCTGCCCATTAGAAGCACCGGGACGATCATCTTGTCGTGAACAAAACATTCCGATCCCTCACATAATTAGCGTTGGTTTTAGGTAGGCGCTTTATCTTTTTTCCAGTCGGGTTTCCGGATGTCTCCTTCAATCGAAAGGGGGAAATAAGACTTGATGTCAATGACCGGAGAGCCATCATAGGCATCTATGTCATCAACCGTTAATCGGTTGCCTTCAATGGACACAATTTTACAAACGGTTACGGCGATGGGATTGGGTCTGACAGGCGCATGCGTCGCAAATACACCGGTGAGCGGATTTTGCTCATTGCCGCAGGGATGGACTTGCAAAATGCGTCGTTTATCGGGCGTATCGTTTTCGTGAAACCAGTATAGTACCATTATATGCGAAAATTGCGCCAGCCCAAAAAGTGCATCCGAATATTGGGGGTCTATTTCGATTTGCGCGCCGCCGCCATCCTGGATGTGAATCACTCCGATAGGATTGACCCGGAAGGCTGTCACAGAAGAATTGTTTAAATCGGCCACTTTTAGTCTTCCTGAAGATCCTTTAAATCGGCATAGTAATCCAAGGCTTCCGGATTGCCCAGGGCATCCCTGTTGAGCACCGGCTGTCCTTCGATCATTTTTTTGACCGCCAGCTCCACCTTTTTCATATTCAGGGTATAGGGCACCGCCGGGGTCGTTAATATCTTATGGGGTACATGTCGCGGTGAGGCATTTGTTCGCAGGGTCTGTTTGATTTTATCCTCTAATTCCCGGGTCAGTTCACAGCCTTCAGCCAGCTTTACAAACAAAACCACCCGAACATCATTATTCCAGTTCTGGCCCACAACGACACTGTCTTCCACCTCCGGCATCTGCTCGACCAGTCGATAGATATCCGCCGTGCCGATCCGCACCCCACCGGGATTCAGGGTAGCATCCGACCGACCGTACATGACAACCCCGCCCCGTTCATTTATTTCAATAAAATCCCCATGGCGCCAGATATCGGGGTATACATCAAAATAGGCGCTGTGGTACTTTTTACCGTCCGGATCATCCCAGAAATAAATCGGCATGGACGGAAACGGTGCAGTGCATACAAGCTCGCCTTGCTGGTTGATTACAGATTTACCATGGTCGTCAAAGGCCTGCACGTTCATGGCCAGTCCCCGGCACTGCAACTCACCGGCATACACCGGCCCCATGGGATTGCCCAACGCAAAACAGCCGTTTAAATCCGTGCCACCGGCAATAGAGGCCAGCTGAAGATCAGACTTTACCTCGCTGTAGATAAACTCGAACCCTTCCACTGAAAGGGGTGACCCGGTGGACAGCACTGCCCGCAAAGCGCTGAGATCATAGTCCTTGCCGGGCTTGACCCCGGCGTTTTGCAAGGCGGCAATGTAGCCTGCACTGGTGCCAAATACCGTAATCTTCTCGTCCTGGGCCATTTCCCACAACGCCCCCGGATGGGGATGAAAAGGGTTGCCGTCAAAAAGCACCAGGGTGGCTCCCACCGACAAAGAACTGGTCAACCAGTTCCACATCATCCAGCCACAGGTGGTAAAATAAAAAATAGTATCCTGGCGCTTTAGATCGCTGTGCAGCATCAGCTCTTTTTTGTGGTGGATCAAAATGCCGCCGGCTCCCTGCACCATACACTTGGGCAATCCGGTGGTACCGGAGGAGTACATGATGTAAAGCGGATGATCAGCCGGCAGCTGCTCAAATTCAATTTCAAGACCCGTTTCAGAGGAAATAAAATCATTATAGTGCACCCCATTGGGCACCTTGCTGATATCTGCGTCCTGCTCGGTATACGGCACCACCACTACTTTCTCTGTCGATGGCAGCTGTTTGAGTATGTCGGAAATACGACTCAAAGAATCAATCGGTTTACCCTTGAACGAATAGCCGTTGGCGGTAAATAACACCTTGGGTTTAATCTGACCGAAACGATCCAGCACGCCCTTGATGCCGAAGTCGGGTGAACATGACGACCAGCTGGCCCCCAGGCTGGTGGCTGCCAGCATGGCGATAATCGATTGGGGCATGTTGGGCATAAACCCCACCACGCGATCGCCGGGTAAAACACCGGTTTCCTTGAGAGATTTGACCAGCCGGGCTACTTCATCATACAGCTCGGCATAGGTCATAACCATGGCATCCTGAGCCTCCCCTTTAAATATCAGTGCCACCTGGTCATCCCGATAGCGCAGCAGGTTTTCGGCAAAATTAAGTCTGACGCCTGAGAACCATTTAGCACCGGGCATTCGGCTTAAATCATCAACCACCTGATCATAGGGCTTGGATGCTTTGATGTCGGCAAATTCCCAAAAAGCCCTCCAAAAATCAGCAATATTTTCGATGGACCAACGATAAAGGGGCTCATAGTCGGTAAAATTTTGTCCGCAGCGCTCATTGATAAAATTCATAAAGCGGTACATGTTGGTCTGCCTGACGGTTTCTTTCGATGGTTTCCATAACATCTTGGCCATGATTGATACCCTCCATCGCGTTAAAGGGTAATTCGAGGGGTCGGAGTATTTTTTACGCGTCAAGATGCCGGGTTGCTGCCTGCCAAGCCAAATAGCGGCAACGGCCTTACATTTTACCGCCCGCTATTTAAAACTCTTACCCTAACAAGAACCGAATTCGTGTTTTGCCTTTTCGGGCGACAATAGCCCGCTGCTCGTTGGAAGCACCGGGGCGATCATCTTGTCGCGTAAAAAACACCCCAACCCCTCGGGAAATTTAATTCAGCATAATCTGAATCCCCTGATATATGACCTGTTTTTACCTTTATCTGAATCGATTAGTCAAGAATCTCTCTGTAAATTTTCCTTTGACCCGATTGGGTCGACTGTGAGATAAGAAACCACATATAAGTGGTCTCTAAACCGCATCTCAGGCCCAATAAGTCCGCCAGAGTGCTTTGGCCGATTGCAAACCTCTTCAAAATGTTCACAATAGAAAGTGAGTTAAAGTAATAAGTGATCTAAAGTGCCTAAAGCCCGCCCTGGTGCGACTGGTTCATATATTGATCTGGGCTACGTATGATTAATAACCTGACCTTTTGAGTATAATGCATCGGTGATCGGTCTGGGCCAGGGTGAATGAATTCTGTCATTTTTATAAAAGACGGAGTGAAACGACACCTTAACTTTAGGCACTTCGAACTTTAGTGCATTTTAGGCACTTACACATAACTACCAAGTTAAGGAGATTCATTATGCACATTGTTGATTTACGTTCCGATACTTTGACAAAACCGACACCCGCAATGCGACGGGCAATGGCGGAGGCAGAAGTAGGAGACGATGTATTTGGAGAAGATCCCACGGTCAACCGTCTGGAAGAAATGGCGGCCGAGCGTCTGGGTAAAGAAGCGGGCCTGTATGTGACCAGTGGTACCATGGGCAATCTTGTCAGCCAGTTGGCGCACTGTAATCGCGGCGATGAAATGATTCTGGGGGACAAGGCCCATACTTTTTATTACGAACAGGGCGGTACGGCGGCAGTTGCCGGCATCCACCCCCGAACACTGCCCAATCAATCCAACGGCAAGCTGGCGCTGGAAGACATCGAAGCCGCCATTCGACCGGATAATGTCCACTTTCCCCGAACCAGACTCATCGCCCTGGAAAACACCCATAATGTCTGCAACGGCAGCCCGCTTGAGTTAGCCTATATGCAATCCGTCCAAAAACTGGCAGACCGCCACGGAATCAAAATCCATCTGGACGGCGCCCGCCTTTTCAATGCCGCTGTAGCACTGGGTATCAATGAAAGCCAGCTGGCAGACCAAACCGATTCCGTTAGTTTTTGTTTGAGTAAAGGATTGGCGGCGCCCGTGGGTTCGGTGGTATGCGGCACAAAAGATTTTATCGGAAGAGCCCGCAGAGCCCGTAAGGTCCTTGGGGGTGGTATGCGCCAGGCCGGTGTGATTGCGGCGGCCGGTATTGTGGCGCTCAACGAGATGACCGGCCGTTTGGCGGAAGATCATGCCAACGCCCGAAAATTGGCAGAAGGTCTGGCCGAGATAACCGGGTTGGCTATTGATCCCGATCATATCAAAACCAATATTGTCTTTTTTGAAACAATCCCCGATGGTCTCGCGGCAGACGAACTCGAAAAACGCCTGAACCAGGAAGGAGTAAGGATCCTGGCCCTCGGGCCTCGCCGCATGCGGGCCGTAACCCATTATCACATCACCACCGAAGATATCGATCAGGCCCTGAATGTGATTTCAAAAGCGATGAAATAAAGCACGGCGCAGGGCGCAAGACACGTGGCGCATGGTAGATAGGAAAAGACAAAAACTAAACAACACCTTCCTTAGTAAAAAAATTGGAAACCGGTAGGATGGGGTTACGCCATAAACAAGGATGTTTTTTGATAGGCAAAGATACCTAAACTGGGTTTCAAAACCTTAGATTTTGTTCGCTGGCAAGGCGCGAGTCGGTTCAAAAGCGGAGCGTACACGCAAGTACGTGAGCATTTTGAACCGACTTGCAACGCAGCCAGCGGGCAAAAGATGAGGGTTTGGAACCCGGTTTTAGTGCTTGAAGCTTCGCTGGCCGGTATACACCATGGTCACATCAGCTTCATTGCAGGCCTCAATGGACTGATAGTCGTTGGCGGACCCACCCGGTTGAATCACGGCTGAAATACCTTCCCGGATACCGACATCCACACCGTCGCGAAACGGGAAAAAGGCATCGCTGACCATGGCCGCTCCGATCAATCCTCCCTTTTCAGCTGCTACACGGCTGTCAATGTCCGACTTTTTGGCGTCATCCTTCAGTTCGTTGTAGGGAATGCCAAGCGCTTCAAAGCAATAACGATCGGCCAGTTTGCGAAAGGCCTTGTCCCGGGCAATCTCAGCAACTCCGACTCTATCCTGCTCCCCGGTACCGATGCCGACGGTCACCTGATCTTTGACAAAAATAACGGAATTTGAGGTAATTCCAGACTCCACCAGCCAGCCAAAAATCAGATCATCGTATTCTGCCGAGGTCGGCTGGCGCTGGATGCGGTAGGTCTCACCTTTGTATTCGCATTCAGCCAGCTTCAGGTCTTCCCTGGTGCGGGTGTTGGGAACAAATGACCATTGGGCGATAATGCCGCCGTCAATCAAACTTTTAAATTCCACACAACGTTGCCCCACAAAAGTATTCAACCGCCCGATATTTTTGATACGGATGATCCGGAGATTTTTTTTGGCGGCAAATATATCCATCACTCCCTCTTCAAACTCCGGCGCAACAACAACCTCGGCGTACTGCTGGCTGATGGCTTCCGCGGTAGACTTGTCCACGGCACTGTTCAGGGCAATGCATCCCCCGAAGGCCGCGACGCGGTCTGCCATATTGGCTTTAAGATAGGCTTCAGCCAGCGAATCCGCCCGGGCAACGCCACAGGGATTGTTATGTTTTACAATGACAGCGGTGGGTTTGTCGACAAAGTATCTGAGGATGTTCAGAGAGTTATCCGCATCGGTTATATTGGTTTTGCCGGGGTGCTTGCCGGACTGGAGCAATTCGATATCCGATGCCAGATACTGCCCCGCTTGCAGGGTTTCCGTTTCTCCCAGTACCAGGTTGCCATTGATCAACTTATACAGCGCGGCTTCCTGGCCCGGATTTTCACCATATCGCAATCCCTTCTCAATATCATCGACAACCCAAACAACTTTTTCGTAAAACAGCGTTTGCCGCTTTTCCGAATCCACAAAACTGATCTCCATTTTGGGCGGAAAATGATCATCCATGATGGTCCGGTACATTTTTTTCAGATCTTCAGCCATAATCATACTCCTCTATATGGGTTCAAGGTTCTGGGTTCAGCGTTCAAGGTTAAGGACCGTAATTTCTGAGAACATCATTGACCCTGAAACCTTGAACCTTGAACTTTGAACGTTGAACAGTTTATGTATAACATCCCTGCACGTCATCGATCGATTTCGCCACCAAGAATTCAGCGATTGTTTTGTCATATACAGCCGTATGGGCAAAGGCTTTACGGGCCAGGTTGTAACGCAGCGCCAGTGTAATGGCACCCTTGTTGGCCTGCAGTTCCGACAGGATTGTTTCATAATCCGAAGGATCAACCACCGAGGCTACCCGGATAAAATTTTTGGCGGAAGCCCGTATCATGCAGGGCCCCCCGATGTCGATATTGCCCCGGGCCTGTTCAACTGTAACTCCTTGTTTTGAAATCGTTTCTTTAAAAGGATACAGATTGACGACCACCATATCTATTGGCACACTGGCGGTGCGCTCTAAATCGGCTTGATGGGCATCGTTGTAAGTTTCGGTTAAAAGTCCGAGGTAAATCTTAAAATCGAGGGTCTTGACCAGCCCACCCTGGGTCTCCGGCTGGCCGGTATAGTCAGAGACCTGCATCAAGCAGGAATCCGATTTTGGGCCCAGAATTTCCCTTATCCGGCCGAAGGTGCCGCCGGTTGAAAAAATCCGAATCCCGGGGTTGATTTCCAAAAGCCGGGGGATAAAACTGTCAAGACCGCTTTTGTCGGAAACGCTCACCAGCACATGTCTTACATTGACCAGATCATCTATTTTTTCAACCACATTAATCGTCATAATATCTACCCCTTTCCTTCATATTCTTTGATAAACCGTTTAAAGAAATCTTTCATAAATGAATGGCGAACATCCGCCAGGCGTCGACCTTCCTCTGTCAGCATTCGATCCCTGATTTTGCGCAATTTCACGCGATACTCGCGCAATCCGGTATCGTTTTCCGAATAGGGACGGCTTTCTTCAACCGTTACATCCGGGCTATGAAGCCGGGCGCCGACCTCACCGGCGAAAAGATAGGCCCGGGCAATCCCGATCGCACCAATGGCATCAAGCTTATCAGCATCAAACAACACCTTTGCTTCGAGGGTTTTGGGTCCCTGATTACCCCGATAACGATGGGCTTTGATGCAGTGGATTATATTTTGCTTGCGGTTCCGGGACACCGCCAACGCATATATAAAAGGACGCGCAATTCGAGCACCTTCATGAGCGTGACACACGGCACCGTTTGAAGCATCCTGGTCGGCCCGGCCGATATCATGTAAATAAGCCGCGGCCAGCAGCACGTCCATGTCAGCGCCTTCCTTGGACCCAATCCTTTCACACAATCGATACACCCGAAGTGTATGATCCCAGGCGTGGCTCACCCGGGAGTTGTTGAAATGTTTGCGGGCAAATTTTTTTATCGCTTCGAGCAGGTCGTCTTCGGCGATGTAAATCTTGCGCCCTTTATCTATGGGTGTTACCGGCATGCGACGATCTTTGGTTTTGGGTAATTGGTTTATAGCTTGGTGCTTTAGACCGGCCGGGGGAAGAGCAATTAATCAAGGTTTCCTGCACCTTTTTAATGGTTCTCGGTTTAATGGTCAAGCCCCTGTATGTTCGTAAAACGCGAATTCTTGCGTTGCG
>CAMYNZ010000146.1:0-2924 GCA_947259865.1 uncultured Desulfobacterales bacterium
TTTGATGCCGGAACTTTTCGGGAAATCGATATGTTCGTGCAGCATCGCTGCGTTAATTTTGATATGGCAAAGGTTGATATTCCCTCGGATGGTGTGATTACCGGACATGGTTTGGTTGCCGGAAGGCCTGTATTTGCATATTCGCAGGATTTTACGTCGCGTGCCGGTAGTCTCGGTGAAATGCATTCTAAAAAAATCTGTAAGGTAATGGACCTGGCATTGAAAGCCGGCGTGCCTTTTATTGGTTTTAATGATTCCGGAGGTGCCAGAATCCAGGAAGGCGTTGATGCGCTTTCAGGTTACGGGCAGATTTTCTATCGAAATTCACTCGCCTCCGGTGTTATCCCGCAAGTTTCCGCGATTATGGGTCCGACAGCGGGCGGTGCAGTATATTCCCCTGCCATGACGGACTGGGTTTTTATGGTAAAAAATTCGAGTTATATGTTTATTACCGGTCCGGACGTCATAAAGGCCGTCACCGGTGAGGAGATAACTTTTGAAGAACTCGGCGGAGCGATGACCCATAATGAAAAAAGCGGGGTGGCCCAGTTTGCATGTGAAAGCGATGAAGATGCCATCAACCAGATCAAACGCCTGCTTTCTTATCTGCCTTCCAATAATATGGAAGACCCGCCCGTTGTTGCAATGGGCGATGACCCCAAACGGGTCGATCCGGTCTTAGACGGTATTATTCCGGACAATCCCAATCAATCCTACGACATTAAGGATGTCATCCGGAGTATTACAGATAATGGTGAATTTTTTGAGCCCTACATGCATTATGCCCGAAATATGATCGTATGTTTTGCAAGGCTCAACGGCAGAAGTATCGGTATCATCGCCAACCAACCCAAGGTTCTGGCCGGGTGTCTGGATATCGACGCTTCGGATAAGGCCACCCGTTTTATACGATTCTGCGACGCTTTTAATATTCCAATGCTGACCATTGCCGATGTGCCGGGTTACCTCCCCGGCAGTCAGCAGGAGTGGGGTGGGATTATTCGCCATGGGGCCAAATTGCTGTGGTGTTATTCGGAAGCAACCGTACCCAAGCTGCTGTTGATTACCCGCAAGGATTATGGCGGCTCTTACCTTGCGATGTGTTCACAGGATTTGGGTGCCGACATGACGTTTGCCTGGCCGACCGCCGAGGTTGCGGTCATGGGAGCAGCCGGTGCGGCCAATATTATCCATCGCCGGGAAATCAAGCAAGCGGACGACCCCGAGGCCAAACGGCAGGAGAAAATCAAAGAGTATGAAGCGCTTTTTTCAAATCCATACTGTGCCGCCATCCGCGGTTACGTCGACGCTGTAATTTTGCCGAGTGATACCAGACCGCGCTTGATTGAGGCCCTGGAGATTTTGTGTACCAAGCGCGAAACCCGCCCGCCTAAAAAACACGGGAATATACCGATGTGACAGGTAAATAGGTAAGGGGTGAGAGGTAATGGGTAATAAAGGACAGGTAATGGGTCATGGGTAAGAGGTAATGGATAAAAACAGGAAATGGGTAATGGGTGATAGGTCAGGGGTAATGGTAATATTCCTTAACCTATAACCTATTACCCCTTACCCAGAACCTGGTTTCGGAGAAACTATGGAACCCGATAAAAAAATTGCAGCGGCAATATCTGCGGTAATGAGTTATATCAAAACCGAAGAAGAAATTATCTATCAACAATCGTTGGCAGTGCCGACTGCAACCCAGGAAGCCGCCGCAGTCCCGATAAAAATGTGGGCTTTGAGCGGGCGGCAGGCAATCATGCAAATGCGCACGCTGATGCAGCTGAAAACCTTTAGATGATTGAATCTCGATGAATTCGTAACAAGTTGGAAGTTAGACGGATTCGTAAAAAGCTTCAACTTCAAGGCGCGCGATTTTTGTTTCAGGAGGCGTACTCGGAGTACGCCGCAATACGGCTAACCGCCGCTCCCGGATGAGACAACGAAATGAAGCGCGACGCAGAAGATGGACTTTTTACATTTCGTCAATCTTCAATAGCGAAGAGGAGAATGCTATTATGAGCGACCATGATCAAGTCAAAATGACCAAAATGACGTACGGCAAAGACCGACCCAAGGCCAAAAACCCGGTGAAAATAGAGGATTTGACCCTGCGGGACGGGCATCAATCCTTATTTGCGACCCGGGGCCGTACCGAAGATATGATTCCAGTCGCGGAGATGATGGACGAGGTTGGCTTCTGGGCGGTTGAGGTCTGGGGTGGTGCGACCTTTGACACCATGCATCGCTTTTTAAACGAAGATCCCTGGGAACGGATTAGAACACTGAAACGCTATTTTAAGAAGACGCCTTTTTCTATGCTGCTCAGGGGCCAGAACCTGGTGGGATACCGCAACTATGCAGATGATGTCGCCCGTGCTTTTGTCGAAAGAGCGGCGGCCAACGGTATGGACATTTTTCGAACTTTTGATGCGCTTAATGACTATCGAAACTTTGAGGCGGTTGTACCGGTTATCAAAGACAACGGCAAACATTTCCAGGGCTGTATTTGCTATTCTATGACGGAGCCCCGGATGGGGGGGGATGTTTACACCATTGATTATTATATCAACAAGGCCAAGGAACTGGAAAAAATGGGAGCCGACACCGTTTGCGTCAAAGACATGGCCGGTCTGATAGCACCCTATGATGCCTACGATCTCATCAAAGCTCTCAAAGATACCGTTAAAGTGCCGATTCATCTTCACAGCCATTTCACGTCGGGCATGTCGCCCATGAGTTTTCTAAAAGCGATCGAAGCCGGCGTCGACATTCTAGACACCTGCATGTCTCCATATGCTTATCGCACCGCTCATGCAGCGATTGAACCGCTGGTAATGACACTGCTGGGGACAAACCGTGATACCGGCTTTGATATCGAACTTCTGGCCAAAATAAATGAAAAACTGGAAAAAGAAATT
>CAMYNZ010000146.1:2932-11603 GCA_947259865.1 uncultured Desulfobacterales bacterium
AGACCCCTGGCGGGATGCTCTCCAATTTGGTCAACCAGTTGCGAGAAATGGACGCCCTGGACCGTATCGACGAAGTCTATCACGAACTGCCGCGGGTGAGAAAAGAACTCGGACAGATACCGCTGGTGACTCCCACCAGCCAGATTGTGGGTATCCAGACCGTCAACAACGTGCTTTTTGACGATGAAAACGAGCGCTACAAAATGATCACGGCCCAGGTCAAGGACCTGTGTTACGGATTATACGGCAAAACCGCGGTTCCCATTGATCCGGAGGTTCAGAAAAAAGCGCTCAAAGGTTATGAAAGAGGCGAAAAACCCATTACCTGCCGGGCGGCCGAGGTTCTCGAGCCGGAGCTGGAAAATGCTAAAACGGAAACCGAGGGCTTGGCCGCGGACATCGACGATGTGCTGATTTATGCGCTTTATCCGGTAACCGGAAAGCGGTTTTTGAAGTGGAAATACGGCAAGGAGGAGCCCCCCGCAGAAGCCCGGGCCAAAACACTGGCTGAGGCCCTGGAGGTTGAAGAGCTCGTAAAAAAAGCCAGAGCCGGTTTGGTGGTTGAAAAAGACAAAAAGAAAGAATTACCATCCAAAGGCGAACATCTCCGCACTTTTAATGTATTTATCGACGACGAATATTTCGAAGTCGGTGTTGAAGCAGCCGACGGTGCACCCGTCATCAGTTATATCCAACCAATGCCTGCTGCGGCACCAGCACCGGGAGCAGTGCCAGCGCCTGCACCGCCCCAGGCGGTTGCACCGGCCGCACCGCTTGCTCCAGAACCTGCTAAAGAAACAACGCCCGCACCCTCGCCGCCGGCTGCCGAGGCGGAGGGAACACCATTGCTGGCACCCATGCCGGGTATGATCGTTAGCTATCAGAAGCAGGTCGGTGATTCGGTCGATGAAGGTGAAACCGTGGTGGTGCTGGAAGCCATGAAAATGGAGAATGCGCTGCCTGCCCCGGTGAGCGGCACTTTGAAGTCGATAAATTTTTCGAGCGGTGATTCGGTGGCCAAGGGGGATATTCTCTGCACCATTTCATAGTCGTAGATCTAAGAACCGGAGATAGGGGGAGGGGGCGAAACGGTGAATATTCAACTCCGGCTCGCCGGCTCGCCGTTTCTCCGGTTCATTTTTGGATTGGAGAGGTCTTTATGAAGGGGTACGCTTAATTTACATTGAAATGTATCAACTCCAAACGGAGGGGAGACGGCATTCATGAAAATCCATGAGTATCAGGCCAAAGAATTATTTAAGAAATTCAATATCCCTGTACCCGCAGGGGGTGTTGCCTTTAATGCCCAGGATGCGAAATCGGTCGCCCAGCAATTGGGTGGATTTCCGGTGGTCGTTAAAGCGCAGATACATGCCGGTGGACGCGGGAAAGGGGGCGGTGTGAAACTCGCCGGATCAACTGAGGAAGTCACAGAACTGGCTGAAAACATCATCGGTATGACGCTGGTTACTCATCAAACAGGCCCTGAAGGTAAGCTGGTCAAAAAAGTTCTTATTGAGCAAGGTCTGAACATTGAAAAAGAGCTGTACTTGAGCATAATTCCGGACAGGGCGACCGCAAAAATTGTCATTATGGCCAGCGAAGCCGGTGGTATGGATATTGAGACGGTTGCCGAAAAATCCCCGGAAAAAATTATCAAAGTTTACGTAAATCCGCTTACCGGTATTCAGGCCTATCACTGCCGGGAGATTGCTTTTGGGCTGAACTTGCCGGCGGCGACCATCAAGCCCTTTGCAAACATGCTTCATAATCTTTATCGGTTGTTTGCTGACTACGATTGCTCCCTGGTGGAAATAAATCCGTTGGTCTTAACCACCGAAGAAACGGTAATCGCCCTGGACGCCAAGGTCAATTTTGATGATAACGCATTGTTCAGACATAAAGACATCATGGAGTACCGGGATCTGGATGAGGAAGACCCGCTGGAAATCGAGGCCTCCAAATATAATCTCAACTATATTAATCTGGACGGAAACGTCGGCAACATGGTTAACGGAGCCGGTCTGGCAATGGCCACCATGGATCTCATAAAACAGACCGGGGCGGAACCCGCAAACTTTTTGGATGTTGGCGGCGGCGCCAGCGCGGAGATGGTTGAAAACGGTTTCAAAATCATCCTCAGCGATGAAAATGTGAAGGGAATTTTGATAAACATTTTCGGTGGCATTTTGCGCTGCGACGTTTTGGCCGAGGGCGTGGTTGAGGCAGCCCAAAAAATTGGTATCAGAGTGCCGGTGGTGGTACGTATGGAGGGAACTAATGTTGAAGAGGGCCGGCGGATCCTTTCGGAGTCGGGCCTCAGTCTGATCACCGCCGTAGATCTGAAAGATGCGGCCAAAAAGGTGGCTGAGATAGCAAAAAATTGAAGGTTCAGGGTTCAAGGTTCAGGGTTCAAAGTTGAAATTGGGATAAAATCTGTTTTTTAATCCTGAACGCTGAATGGGGAACCCAGAACCTAATGAGCAGTCGCTCAATTAATTGATGATTCAAGCATGAACGGGGAATAGCATGAGCATTTTTGTCGATAAGGACACACGCGTTCTCGTGCAGGGAATAACCGGACGCGAAGGACAATTCCATACGCGCAATTGCGTTGCATACGGCACAAGGGTGGTTGCCGGAGTTACACCGGGTAAAGGCGGCCAGAAGATGGATGACATACCGGTATACAATACGGTGCAGAAAGCTGTGACTGAAGCCGGGGCTAACTGTAGTCTGATTTTTGTACCGCCGGCTTTTGCAGCCGACGCTATGCTGGAGGCCATCGATGCCGGTGTCGAACTCATTGTAACCATAACCGAGGGAATTCCAGTCCTTGACATGATGAAGGTCAAAAACTATATGGCCGACAAAGATACGCGGCTCATCGGACCCAACTGCCCGGGGATTATTACACCCGGTGAATGTAAGGTCGGCATCATGCCCGGTCCGATCCACAAACCCGGTGGGCCGATAGGGGTTATTTCCAGATCCGGCACACTGACATACGAAGTAGTTGATCAGCTTACCCGTCAGGGTCTCGGACAGACCACCTGCATCGGCATTGGGGGCGATCCGATTAATGGAACGAATTTTATCGATTGTTTGGCTGCTTTTGAGAAGGATGCCGAAACCCAGGGAATACTAATGGTTGGTGAAATCGGCGGTAACGCCGAAGAAGAAGCCTCCGAGTTTATCAGCAATAATCTCACCAAACCGGTTGTGGGTTTTATAGCAGGACTTACGGCCCCGCCCGGTCGGCGTATGGGGCATGCCGGCGCTATTATCAGTGGACGCAGTGGAACAGCCCAGGGGAAAATAGCGGTGATGCAGCAAAGCGGCATTCACGTTTGTGAAGATTTGGGTAACTTAGGAGAATACTGTAAGGAGGTATTTAAATAAGGATCATCTCCGGATTAGTTGTAGTTAGTTAAAGCAAAATAAGCTGTTATCTTCAATTGAGCCGGTGTAATCCCAGAGGGTACAAGGGGTCAAGGATTCAAGGATTCGAGTGAAATGCTAAAGAATTACAAAGACTTAAAAGTCTGGCAAAAGTCATACGAACTTTGTTTAGAATTTTTGTCATTTAATATTCGAATTTGTTTAGAATTTCGATATTCGAATTTCGGATTTTGAGCAATGACGGTAATATTTAGCCACTAATTGCTTTTAGGCAAGTAAAAACTTAACTTCAGGTTAAGGAATATATTTATGCACGAAATGGGAATTGCGATGCAAATCATCGAGATTGCGACCGCATCAATACCCGCTGACATGAAAAACTCACGGGTTCAACGGGTCAATTTGAAGGTCGGCAAATTGGCTGCAATCGTGCCGGATAGTTTGCATTTTTGTTTTGAGATCGCTGCCCAGGACACCCCCCTTGCCGGCGCCGAACTTGCTATTGAAGAAATTCCGGTGGTTGCGAGCTGCAACGATTGCAGTTTCCAATGGACCATCAATGATCCGGTTTTTGTCTGTCAGAAATGCAAGAGCGGTTCAATTCGACTGATTTCAGGTCGTGAGCTTGATATAGAATCCATAGAATTGGCTGAAGAGGAACAAAAAGATGTGGATAAACGCAAATAGAGTCCTGAAATATTTTCATCACCATGAGGGCCACAAATCATCCCGGGACGGTAAAGCCCATGCATCGGGCAGGAGTGTGGCAATTTCTAAAAGCCGAGGCCGTGAAATCAAGGTGGTTAGAAAGGTTCTGGATGCCAATGATATGATGGCCCGGCAAAATCGGAAGCTATTTACAGATAAAAAAGTATTTGTATTGAATGTCATGAGTTCTCCTGGATCCGGCAAGACCACGACCCTGGTAAAAACGTTGGCCCGGATCATGCCGGAGATCAGATGTGCGGTTATTGTGGGCGATATTTGTACCACCCATGACGCAGATCGGCTTGCGCAAAGCAGAGCGCCGGTGGTCCAGATCAATACCGATGAATTTGGAGGGGATTGCCACCTTGCGGCCCACGTCATTGAAAAGGCTGTCACAAACATCGATCTGGAAGCCATTGATTTATTAATTGTTGAAAACATCGGAAACCTGGTCTGCCCGGCAGAGTTTGATATCGGTGAGGATGTTCGTGTGGTCGTGCTGAGTGTAACGGAAGGTGAAGATAAACCGGTAAAGTATCCTCTGATGTTTCGTGAATGTGATGCAGCCTTATTGAATAAAATCGATTTGCTGCCGTATCTCGACTATGACAAAACAGCAGCGATTGAATATATCCATCAGATCCATCCCGGGATACCGGTTTTTGAAATATCCGCCAAAACCGAAGCCGGTTTTAACCCCTGGATTCAGTGGTTAAAGGATCAGGTAAATCAGAAACTTAATACACCCTAGAGGTGGTCTCAAAACCCCATCTGAGACCCAAATAGTCCGCCAGAGTACGTTGACGGCCTTTTATGCTGTTGCGGCTTCATGCCAGAACGGTGATAATTCTCTGAGCCGTTCGATGATCGGGGGCAGCTTTTCAATGATAAAATCGATTTCTTCCTCGGTATTGTAGGTACTGAGGCTGAAACGGATCGAGCCGTGGGCCGCGGTAAAGGGGACGCCCATGGCACGCAAGACGTGTGACGGCTCCAGTGAACCTGAAGTACAGGCAGATCCTGATGAAGCGCAGATACCCACTTGATCCATCATCAACAAAATGGATTCTCCTTCCACATACTCAAAAGAAATGCTGGTTGTGTTGGGCAGACGATTAGCCCTATCTCCATTGATCATGGCATTCGGTACGCGCGACAGAATTTCATTTTCAAGTTTGTCCCTTAACTTTTTAACTCTGGTCATATATTCCGTTTGACGCTGCACAGCGAGCTCTGCGGCTTTGCCAAATCCGACTATGGAGGCGACATTCTCGGTGCCCCCCCTGCGACCATCCTCTTGATGCCCGCCGATCATAAAAGGTGAAAATTTGGTACCTTTGCGCACGTACAGGATACCGATGCCTTTGGGCGCGTGTATTTTATGACCCGAGAGCGAAAGCATGTCTACACCGGTCTTACTCACGTCCACCGGGATTTTCCCAGCGGCCTGGACGGCATCGGTATGGAACACGATTCCCCGCTTCTGTATTTCCCGGGAGATCTCCTCGATCGGGAATATCATGCCGGATTCATTGTTGGCCCACATAATGCTGACAACGGCCGTATCCTCCGACAGACTGTTGTATAGATAATCAAGGTCAAGGGTGCCTTTGCGGTCAACCGGAACGAATGTCACCCGATAACCGTTTTTAGACAAAAGCTCCCCCAGGTTTTTTACAGCCGGATGCTCCACCCGGGTCGTGACCACATGTTTTTTATCCGGATATGACTGCAAGGCAGCTCGTATCGCCGTACTGTCGCTTTCGGTGCCGCAACTGGTAAAAACAATTTCCTCGGGCGTTGCGCCAATCAGTGAGGCCACTTTGGCCCGTGCTTCTTTTATCTTATAGCCCACATTTCCGCCAAACGCATGCATACTGGATGGGTTTCCGTAAAGATCACTGAAATACGGCAGCATTTCCTCCAGTACTTCCGGCGCAACTTTGGTTGTCGCGTTATTGTCCACATAAATGGTATCCATGATTAGGCCTCCTCAACCATGAGTTCAGGGGTAACCAGTTCCTGCAGCTTTTTCTCAACGTAATGTTTAAGGGTAACCTCAGACGCCGCGCAGGTGGCGCAGGTGCCGCGCAATTTGACCAGAACTGTATTTCCATCCACATCGATGAGTTCTATGTCACCACCGTCTTGTTTCAATGCCGGTTTTATTTCTCTTTCTAAGGTTTCTTCGACCAGTTTGATTTTTTGGATATTCGTCAGTTTTACCGGCTCTTTTTTGACCGGACGCTCCCGCCCGAGAGCCAAATCGATAATTTCCTGAATTTTCTCGTGACAGTTGCCGCAACCTCCGCCGGCCTTGATGTAATCGGTGACATCTGCGATTGTTGTCAGTTTATTTTCTCTAACGACCTGCTCGATTTGACGATCGGTAACACCAAAGCACTCGCATACAATCTCACCCTCAATCTCTTTTTCCGTTTCCCCCCGATAATTGGAAATGGCTTCCCGCAGGGCGTCGCGACCCATCACCGAGCAGTGCATCTTTTCTTTGGGCAGGTCGCCGAGATAACTTGCAATATCCTCATTGGTTATTTTCTCTGCCTCTTCGAGGCTGAGGCCTTTTAACATCTCGGTTAAAGCCGATGAGGATGCAATGGCACTTGCACACCCGAAGGTTTGGAATTTTGCGTCGACGATTTGATGGTTCTCACCGAGCTTAAAGGTCAACTTTAAGGCATCCCCGCATGCCAGAGACCCGACTTCACCAACCCCATCGGCATCCTCAATTACACCCACATTGCGGGGATTGAGAAAATGATCTTTAACCTTGTCAGTATATTCCCACATGATTACCTCCTGAAAACGGTTGCCGCCCATTATAAATAACGAACGCTGAAATATTTTAATCATTTATGGAAAAAAAGAAAGTTAAAATTAGATTTTATTGTTTTTTGTTCGCTTTGGCCCTATAGTGATTCCGTTGAATTTAGCAAGAAAGGAGGTGATGTTAATGAGCATTCGAAAAGCCGATTTTGCCGGGAGTTGGTACCCCAGCCGACCGGATGACTGTGAACGGGAGATTTTAGCTTTTTTAGAGGATAACAACATCTCAAGCCCATCGGGTAAGCATCTTGTCGGGGGCATCGTACCCCATGCCGGTTGGTATTTTTCGGGCAGCATCGCCTGTAATGTGATCCGGGCCCTCAAAGACGAGCCAGCCCCGGATGTTGTCGTAATTTTTGGGATGCATCTTCATGAGAATTCGCCGCGCTACATTATGAAGGAAGGCAGCTGGGAAACACCGTTTGGCGATATTAAAATCGCGGATGAACTGACCGCTAAGCTAATTGAACAATTTTCTTTTAATATTGAAACTGCTGAAAATCATCAACCTGACAACACCATAGAGCTCCAGCTTCCGTTTGTTAAATACTTATTAGAAAATGTGAAGATCGTTCCCATTGGCGTACCACCGGCAACGCACTCGTTAAGGATCGGTGAAGCCGTTGCTGAAATTGCCAATGAGCTCGGCATGAAATTAAAAGTCATTGGATCAACCGACCTTACACACTATGGATATAATTACGGGTTTGTTACCGAGGGGACGGGGCCGGAAGCCGTTGATTGGGTGCGCAATACAAACGACCGCCGGGTAATCGATGCCATGCTGGATATGAATCCCGATAATGTCATCAACGAAGCCAGAGCCAGCCAAAATGCGTGCTGTGCCGGTGCAGCTTCAACAGCCATCGCCTGCGCTAATTTTTTGGGTGCAACCCGTGCGGATTCTATTGCGTATGCCACCAGCTATGATAAAAGTCCCGGGGATAGTTTTGTAGGGTACGTTGGAATTGTGTTTGGGTAAGGTTGTCGTTGAAAGGATCTGTTCCGAGGTTCGGGTTGCGGGTTTAAAAAAACGTGCGACCCGAAACCCATATTTAAACCTCACGTGACTTCTGAAATTGAATGACTCTACAGGATTGTTTTGAAAGATGAACGTCGAACATCGAACGTCCAACGTCGAATGAAAAACTAATCTCCAATAGCGAGCATTCAACACCTATTTCTTTTTCTTTTCAGCCGTTTTGATGCTCACAACAAAAATTTTAATCAATTCTTCTGTTTCATCTAAAATATTATCAAGAAGTTCAGGTTTATTAACTAATGGTACCCGCTGGATAAGTTTCAACCATCTCTGGGTCTCCCTGAGTTCCTTTAATGCGATACGAAGTTTATGGATAAAGTCCCTTGGGGACTCCGCTGCCTGGGCTTCACCATGGTTCGGATAAGGCGAAGTTCCCGATCTTAACAATTGGCCCCCAACATGATTACCAGCTTTGGTATTTGGAAGCTGTTCAACGATCTTTATGATTCTCACCGAATACTCGAGCAGCCTTTCTTCTAAGTCATAAGTCTGTTTCTTCATCTTTTCCCATTCAACACTTGTCCGCCTTTGGAGGATTCGATGTTGAACGTTCGATGTTCGATGTTCATTTTTTCAGTAAGCTTACCACAGCTCCTAGGTGTAAAAATAACTTAGCGCTTATGGAGCGAAGCCTCTAATAAGATTACCAAGTAAGCCGCCTTTCCGACCTCCTAT
>CAMYNZ010000147.1 GCA_947259865.1 uncultured Desulfobacterales bacterium
CAGCGCGATGATATCGGCATTGACCTTTTCGGCCTCTTCCAAAAAAGTGAAGGTCGCAATGTCAACACCCAGGTTGGTCACCTTAAACCCTGCCACATTAAGCATGGTGGCCACCAGATCTTTTCCAATGGAGTGCAGATCTCCTTTGACCGTACCGATGACTACATTTCCTTTTGGCTGCAGATCCGGTTTTATCTCCAGAAGTTTAGGCCGAATTATGTCCATGGCCGCAGAGAAGACATCGGCAGCTTTCTGCAGCTCCGGGAGAAACATCTCTCCCGCTTGGAACCGTTTGCCGACTTCATCCATTGCTGGAGACATGGATTGATTAACAATCTCGTTGATGTCCAATTCTTCATTGATTGCAGCTTCAGCCATCTTTAGGGCTTCTGATTTATCGAGACTTAAAATTCCGTTATACATTGCCTGAATAATTTCCTTTTTTTTCATAGCTGAACCATCCTTTCTTAAAGTAGATGATATCTTTTCCCAGCCTCGATTTGTCTAAAATGGGACCCCCAGGTTGGCCACCTCCTGTTTCATTTTTGTATAAAGTTCCAGGTAGGCTGGTTTGGGAAACCCTGTGGTTACCTCAAAACACTCCTGATAGGGCTTACCTGCAGAAGCGGATGGAAGATTTTCCTCATATTTCGGTACGATGGCTTTGACAATTTTATTGGCCTCTTTGCGATCAATTCGGGGGGCGGCTCTAATCACCTCGGCGCTGTATTGCATCTCCAGGGGAGTTTGGTGGTCAAGTTTGACGGCTTTGGCCGGGATGGGAGTTTGAGCTGAGGACCCTGATGAAATGGCAGTGATGAGGTAGGCCGCAGCCTCATAAAAGTAACTCTCCGTCATGGGGCCGCCGGCCATGTATCCCAGGCTCAGGATAGGAAAAGCGATATTTCGGCTGATGGCCTGACAGCTTGCCCCAACCGCCCACAGCACGCCCCGGGTAGAAGAGCAGGATAAATTGATGTCGATGGGAAAGGCCAGTTGATACGATGCCTTCATTGCCAGGATACCAGCAATCACATAAGCTGTGTTGGTTACCGCAACACCCGCCGGTCCGCCGGCATACCCGCCCACAATGGGGGCGCATTCAGCACAAACGGATGCGTTCCAGCTGGTTAGATAGGCTACCTTATTCAAGGCTTCAAATCCAATCTTCAATTCCGCCAGAAACCCGACCAGCCAGCCGTCAGTCGCTCTGGCACCGAATACAGGTCGGCTGGCCGCTATGGTTCCCACTGCAGAGGCGGCCGTCGATATAAAATTAAGGATGGGTAACCCCGGGCGTCCCACCTGCTGCAGGGCCTGGCGTGCGATATTGTTGGCCTGAATGGATCCGAGGAGTTCTACCGGTGATCCGCCGGTGACCGGGATGTTACGCAGTTTCGAAAGACAGGGCGCCGCAATCGAATCGGCCTCATGAATTCTTCCATACCCCTCCACCACCCTGAATGCGATCTCCTCCGAAGAGGTGGCAACACCGGAGCCGACATGGCACCAGGATGGGGCCTGATCATCCGGTTTTCGGGGCTTGAACAGCCTCCTGTCATGATTTTCTCCGAACCAGCAGGCCCCCGGCGCTTCGCGTACAGCCGTTAATATTTCTTCCCGGGTAAATTCAATGACTCTCTGGGTGTCGGTACAATACAGACCAACTTCAGCCAGCAAATCAACTGCCGCGCTGTAAACGGCGTCTGCCAGGGCATCATCCCGGTTGACCGGATTCTCAAGATCATGAACAATGTCATACTTTTTGGTGAGTTCCATAACCCTGGGAAAAAACAGATCTCTGTCGAATTTTTCCTCCTGGACCAATGGCCCGGTATTTGCCCGCCGGCAAATTTCTAAAAAATCGATCATCAGCCACCTCCTTTAAAAAATTCACCCGTTGAGCCTATTGCTCCCGCTTATAGCGGGATTAAAATTCGGAATTTATGCGCTGGGCAAAGAGTTTTTGATAAAAGGGTAGGTGAAAGTTATAATAGTCCCGCAAGTTGGATTTATCGTCGAGCCCAAAATCGAATTTTTCCAGACTTTTTTGAATCCCGCCACTCTCGGTGGCATCCACATGCCACTCTTTCCATGAATCCCACTCTTTGATGTGCTTGCCGGCTTCCCAGCTGAGGGCCTCGGCGATGAAGGGAATATCAACCGCCTTGCAATAGGAAAGCGTCAGGCCCTCGGGATCATCTTCCAGCTCATCGGCATCGATGACCACCGGCGTGGTAGCGGTCACTTCTTTGACCTTTTCAAACAGTCTGAACTCCAGCTCGATGCCGATCTCCTCATTGGTCACATCCGAATTCATTACGTAGTTTGAAAGGACGGTTTTTTCCGGCTCTCGGATAAGGAAGGTGTTGGTCATCTGTTTGAGAAAATCGGGGTCCTGGATGACGTGGTCAAAGGGATGATAGCACATATCTTTGAAAAACACGGGCGCTTTTTCGGCCTCGCTGAGAATCCAGTCTTTGATATCCGGGTAACTCATGGGGGCGTTGGGATCGATGTGCTGGCCCGGGCAATCAACCCTTTTTTCATAGACATAATACAACGGGCTGAAGGGTTCGTGCAGTACCTTGAAATCGCCTCTTTCAATAAATACTCTTTCGAACGCGGTGGAAATGGATCTGGGGTGGACCCAGAATGCGATGATTCGGTTCATTTCGCCCTCCTCTGTTCTTTTACTGAGCTTGAAAGCCAACGACCACCCGCCGACAGCCTGGGTCATAATCCCTCAAATCCGTCATTCCGGCGCGTGCGCCGCTTCGCGGGACTTGGCCGGGATGACGAATTGCGACACAGCCTCAGAGCGGGTGGCTTGAATTGCTGCCGAAAAAACAAAAGCACTTCAGTGCTTTAAGCGGTGCAATTACAACCGGGTGCGGAGCACACGGTTTGTGAGGCAAGAGATCAGCCGTTATGATCTGATTCTCACTTATCTGTTTTTTGCTTTTTTTTAAAAAACTTGCCGGAGCCCTTATGAAGCGTCAACGTTTCAAGGCTCCAGACGGTCTTTTCTTTAGCCGGTTCCTGACGCAGTTGACATTCATGATTCCGGCAAATCGGGCATTCCTGATCGATACAGGGGTCCATGTGTATAAGCGCACTGGCCTTGCCCCCAAAATGATCGACAATGATTTTTTCCAATGACTTGGCTTCTGCATGGGCATCATCGAGCATAAAATCCTTCGGCAACACCATATGCAAATCGATATGAATATGATCACCTGACCGCCAGGCGCGCAGCTGGTGAACGTCGATCCAGTGGTCCCGGCGATTTTTAATGATCAGGTTTGAAACCCGGTTTAACAATTCAGGGCTGGCCGCATCCATGAGACCTCGAAAAGACTGCCGCACCAGACCGGTTCCGGTGACCAGGATCTGGACACCCACCAGGCAGGCGATGATACCATCCAGCCGATTCCAGCCGGTCAAATAAACCACCAACAGACCCAGGAAAACTCCTGCCGACGTATATACATCCGTCAACACGTGTTTGCCGTCAGCAATTAAGGTAATGGAATCGGTTTTGCGGCCAATGCGAACAAGTCCGGTGCCGAGAACAAAGTTTGTGACGCTGGCACCCACCAAAATCAGCATGCCGCCCTGCAGATGCGGCAGATCGTGGGGACTTAGGATGTGGGAAATACCGGTTTTGAAGATCCCAAAGGCGGCCAGGATAATCAGGGCACCTTCAAAGCCTGCCGAAAAAAACTCGATTTTTCCGTGTCCATAGGGATGGCTGGTGTCCGGCGGCCGGGCCGCCAGTATAATACTGCCCATCGCAAAAGCACTGGCCACCACGTTGATAATGGATTCCAATGCATCAGAAAGAATGGCGGATGAATGGGTGAGTCGGTAGGCATAAAACTTCATCCCCATCAATAGCGCGCCTATGACAAAGGAGAGGCTGATGGCCACCAGACGTGTTCGTTGGATATTCTTCATGGGCACTGCGACGGCCTTAATCTGATGTTGTTAAATGTCATCGATAACCAGGCTGATGGAATCACCATCTGCCACCCCCAGTTTTTCTTTAAGATTTACGGGCGCTATAACCTCGACAATGTTCTTGCCGTGAACGCGAACCTCCGCTGCCGGCATGATGATTGCGCCGCGGACGCCTGCTATTAAGACGGGAATGCCTTTGCCGGAACAAAATGCGGTATCCGGAGGAATGAATTCGGGGCCTTCTTCATTTTCCAGCACCTCAACTTCCGGGATCTTATCTGTTGAAATCTCAATATTAAGTGTTCCCGGGTAAGGTTTGAAACCCAGTTTTTCCCGGCATTGTTCTTGAAACCAATCCAGCCGGGTAAAAAAAGCGCCCTGCCCCACGCCGCTGACAATTTTACCGGTTAAAATCCGTTGTTTACTCACTTTATTTCCACAATTTTATTTTTATCTCATCCTTCACTTTGTCTATATTATAATTCGTGAATTGGGTTGCTTTGATCATAGCCGTGATCTGATCGGTTTCATAAGTTTTGATCGGTTTATGAAGCCCGAACAGTCCAAAACCCCATAAGAAAAAACGCTCGCGGAAATTCAGCGACGCTTTCCACTTCTTTCTGTCGATCTGGGAGGCTACTTTGGCCGGATCATATATCCAGGCCTCACCGCCCTTTTTCAATACCCGGTATATTTCTGTTAAAACTTTTACGGGATCCTTCAGGGAATGAAGCATTCCGGTGCTCATCGCCATATCAAAGACATTTGCATCAAATTGCAGCCTGGCCGCATTTCCTACCTGAAACGTCAGTCTATCGCTAAAACCGGCTTGGGCGGCATTTACCCGAGCCATATGAATTAATTTGCGACTTAAGTCAATACCGATTATTCGGATGTGGGGTGACCTTTTGGCTATCTCGATGGGAAGATATCCCGGCCCGGTGCCCAGATCCAGAATCGTGCCTTCCGTTTTACCCGAAACTATCTCATCGGCCAGTGGCCGATAATAGCGATCGATAACCATCCGGGTGGCTTTTTCATAAGCGGTTGCCAGAACACCGGGTATGCGTTCAATTTTTATCCACTGTTTCATTATGGACAGCCTGTTGTTCTTTTCAGTATTTCACGATGAGCCAGATAAAATAATTAAGGTTTTCTCCACTTTAGTTGGAGCGAAGGGTTTAGTTTGCTTTAATTGTACAAAACTAATCCAGACATGATCCATAAATTATAACCCAGTCAAAATTTACGGTTTACAGTTCTCTCCGGATTATATAAGAATCGGGTTAAATATATGGGGCATCATATGAAATTAAGAAGGAGGTATCAACAATGAATAAAGAAAATAATGTATTCGGCTGGCTTCCGTGTTCCGTTGTTTTTGTGAGCACTGCCCATGGCGAAGAACGGGACATCATGACGGCCACCGCAATGTTTGTATCCGAAAAAGAGCCTTTGTTACTCATTAGTGTTGCTAAAAATCATCTGACCGAAAAACTAATAACCCATTCCGGAAAGTTTACTGTGGTGATTGCCGGGCAAGGTCAGAGGCAGCTGGCATTGCAACTGGGCAGTTTAAAAGGTGAGGGTGTCGATAAATTTGAACACTTTTCCGTAAAAACTATTCCCGCTGCAACGGGCGAGGCGCTGATTCCGGATGGCGCTGCATCCTGGTTGACGTGTGAGATCGAAAGCAGCCAGGAAATCACAGGCTACCGGCTTTTTATCGGCCGGGTGATAAAACAAAATGACACGGGTAAACCGCCGCTGGTATGGCAAAAAGATGGGTTTTTTTCTTTAACGCCGGTGTGAATGGAGGAGCCGGTAGAAAGAAAGCTGGTTTTCGAAGATAAAGGATAAAACGATATACCATCGCGGCTGGAAGCCGCTCCCACAGTGGTTAAAGACGATAAACTGGTTTGAATTCATAAAACAAAATCTTCAAAAACTATCAAAACTTCAAGGATTCACGATGAAAAAGAAGGCCGCCATAGCCGTCGTCGGCACATTCGATTCCAAGGCAGAAGAACACCTTTTTCTCAAAACTCGCATTGAGAAAGGCGGATTAGCGGCATTGACAATACATGTGGGCACCAAAACCGCGTCTCCGGTACCGGTTGATTTAGACCTGTATGATTGGATGAGAAAGGAAAACAGATCTGCTCTCGAGAGCCGCGATAAAGCAATCAGCGCCATGATTGTGGAAGCCCGGATACGGATTAAAAATTTATACCAGAGTAAGGATATATTCGGGATTATATCGGCCGGTGGTGGCACCGGTACCCATATCGGGACCCGTATCATGCATGCGCTTCCCCTGGGGGTGCCAAAGGTTATGATTTCAACGGTGGCATCCCGCAACATGGCCGAAGTAGTGGGTACCAGAGATATTACAATGATCCATAGCGTGGCGGATCTGCTCGGTGTAAACAGTATTTCAGGCCGAATTTTGGATCAGGCGGCGGCCGCCATTTGCGGCATGGTCCAAAGTCATTGGGAACCTGAAGTAAAGAAAAAGCGTATTGCCCTGCCCTTTTTTGGATTTATTACGCAGGGTGCCGAGGCTACCCGGATGGCATTGGAAAAACTGGGGTACGAGGTGGTTGCATTCCATGCCAATGGTACCGGCGGAATGGCGATGGAGGAACTGGCCAGGGAGGGATATTTTGATGGTATCCTGGACTTTGCCACCCATGAGTTGGCAGATGACCTAAAAGACGGTTACTGCGGTGGCATTGGACCTGAACGGTTTGAACCGGTTGCAAACAGATCCATACCGCGTTTAATCGTTCCCGGAGGTCTGGATTGTGCCGTTCTGGAATTCACGCGCCATGATATCCCCCATCAATACAAAGACCGTAAAATATTTTTTTATGACTTCCGATCTGCAATACGGCTCGACGTTGAGGAAACTAAAATATTGGCAAATCAACTGGCAGAAAGAATTAACCCCGATCCGGGCAATGTAAAGATTTTGGTTCCTACAAACGGCTGGTCGGAAGCTGACCGGCAAGGTGGCCCTTTATATGATCCGGAAATGAATCAATTGTTCACGCAACGGCTAAAACAATTGCTCAACCCACAAATAGAAATCCAGGAAGTAGATCATCACATCAACGATGCTGCTTTCGGTGAGATTGCTGCAAATGTCATGGATGAAATGGTGCGCGGCAAACAAAAAGGTTAGAATATTATAAGCATCACCTCAACTGGATAGCTTGGATAAGAAACTATTGCGAGTTGCGTGTTTCGAGTTACGGGTTGAAAAATTAACGCGTAACCCGCAACACGAAACGATTGTTTTTGCCAATGCTCCGGATACCTTTTACCGGCAAAACCACTTAAATTTGACCACGCTTAAAGGACGCGGTTATCAAGATAGGAAACAATTATGCTGCTTAAACCGGATTGCATTTCCTGCATATTAAAGATGACCATAACATCTATCAGAAAACTTCAATTAGATGAGAATTCCGTAAAAGAACTGTACGCTAAAATATTGGAAAATCCCGCTTTACGAGGATTCAACTGGGATATCACCAGCCCCGAGGTCATCGAAGATGCATGGAAAAAAATTACAAAGAGAATGAATGATCCCGACCCGTTTTATTCAGAAAAATCGCATCAAAATAAAAACGTTATGGCATTGTATCCCTCCCTGGAAAAGACAGTGCAGGCAGATTCAGATCCCCTTTATCCGGCTGTAAAGCTGGCCATTCTGGGAAATTCACTTGATTTTATGTTGGCCGATACAACGTTGACAATCGAGAATTCAATAAAAGACAGAATTGATGTTCCACTTTCAGATGAGAATTATTCAAAATTTAAACAACGCTTGGAAGCAAGCAAACGCTTAGTCTATTTTGGAGACAACGCCGGCGAGATTGTGTTTGATAAATTATTCATCGAAACGATTAAAAAATTGTACAATCTTGAAATTGTTTTTGTGGTCAGGAGCGTTCCGACCCTGAATGATGCGACCTTAAAAGAAGCAAAAGCAGTGGGTATGGACAAGGTAGTCAAAGTTATTGAAAATGGTATTGACGGGCCATTGCCCGGGACCGTTTTGAGAAGATGTTCGAATGAGGTAAACGATCTGGTTCGCCAATCCGACCTCATTATTTCCAAGGGTGGGGGCAACTTCGATACCCTGGATGAAGAAAGAAAACAGCTGAAGAATAAAATCTCGTTCCTGCTCCTTTCCAAATGCGATCCGCAATACAAAACCTTCGGCGTGAAATTGTATAACCCGATATTGGCCAATTGGTAAAATTAATGCTTCTGATTGGTATCACATCTGACAGCAATTCACTTATTTATACGATATTACAAGTTTTCCCAAAACTTGGATCTTCTCAATATATAGGCATTCCATTTATCCCACACCGTCCATCACATCATTTGTGATTCCTATTCAATGATAACTCATAAAGCTATCCCTCCAAGATCGAGTCTATAAAAATGTTAAATTATATTGACAGCTAATTCCACAATGTGGCATTGGGGGAATAGTACCTTTTCATTTTGAACTTGAATAACCCTTTCTTCGTAGATCTATCTTCTCTTTTGAAGCGACCCCTCGTGCTGAAACAGATTCTGGTTACATAAATTTTTGATACAACAAAAAAGCTGAATTAATGCCACCTGATTTTTCAGCCTCTCTTTTCTTCTTTGGGGGATCCCAAGCCTTCGGCTTTGGCTATCGAGGTAAATAACCTATATTTCACGTTAATCTCGCGCCCAAGGATTTTCAATATAAAGTTGAATCTGTTTAATATTTAAAAACGTTTGTTATAAAAGGAGTGGAATCATGGGACTTATGGATCGGATGATGGATCGAATGATTGGAAACATGTCCGTTCAGGAAAAAGAAGAGATGATGCTGAAAATGATGCCGCTAATGATGAAGGACGTGGACATGCTGAAGATGATGCCCGGGATGATGTCCAGCATGGGGCGGTTCCTGAATGTGACCAGCATTGTCACCTTCATTCGCCAGGTCCTTCAAGACGACGAACTCGCGAGACAGCTTGAAAAGCTTATGGATCACCTACCGCAGCTAAGCCGCAAAATGCAGTCCATGATGGCTGATATGCGCCCGGCCATTAGTGCATTGATGTCAGGCATGATGGACTTCATGGCAGTGAAGGTCATGCCTGTTATGATGCCAATGATGAGTGAGATGATGCCTGTGATGATGAAGGAGAAAATGCCTGAAGTTATGGTACGTGATGAGACAGTCAAGAAATTCATGTCGGGAATGATGATGGAGATAATGCCCCACTGCGTGCAAACGCTTTCCCCCATGATGGAGTCGGAGGACCAGGATGTTTTCCTCGACCACCTGACTGAATCGATAGCCAAAGCCGAAGGCTTGGGATCCCCCAAAGAAGAAAAGAGAGGCTGAAAAATCAGGTGGCATTAATTCAGCTTTTTTGTTGTATCAAAAATTTGATGGACATGATGATCAAGAGCATCAGCAAAGAGAAGCGTGAACAGATGATGATCAACATGATGCCCCTGATGATGGAAGGCATAGACATCTATGAATTCATGCCAAAGATGATGACTGACATGCTCAAGGATGTCACTGTGGATGACGTGATTGCATTTATCAAGCGGGGCATCGAGGAACAGGACAAGCTCAAAGAGCTGGCTGACAAAATCGCTCAAGCTAATTTGATGCAGCAAATGATGTTTAAGGTTTACAAAAGCAAATTGGATTTTGATGAGACCGTATCAGCTGTGGCAGAAGCCGCACCTAAAAACGGCTGGAAAATCCCCGACGTTAGAGAATTACAGAAGGAATATCAAGAGGCAGGGTTTTCTGAAACGACAAAGGTCAAGATAATATATTTCTGCGATCCGCAGGGGGGATACAATATTCTCAAAGATGATAGCAACAAATCAATGTCAGTAATGATGCCGATGGGAGTCAGCATTTATGAAACATCTGACGGACGAGTTGAAATCGCTGCCATGAATTTGGAAATGATGGGCGGGATGTTTTCCGGTGTTGTCCAAGAAATGCTGAGCAACGGTGCTGCCAACTTGGAAAAGACCTTACAGGGGGTTGTAGAGTAATTCAATCAAAAATCAAAAGAGGAAATTATGTTTATGGTAAAGCACATGATGATTAAATATTCTAAAACCTGTGGGGGTTTCGCTTGCTTTGGTCAGGAGTAAATTATGGGTATAAATGAACCAGAAATTTTTCAATCAAGAATGGGCAGCATCAAAAATGAAGAAATTCAGAA
>CAMYNZ010000148.1 GCA_947259865.1 uncultured Desulfobacterales bacterium
TTCGCGGATGCGATCCGCTCCTACAGGTAAAGCCCCATACCTCGTCGCATGGTGACGGCAAGTAGCCCTTACAGCGCTTCCTTGGTGTGTTCGATGAGCGCGTAGGCGGAGTGATTATGAATGGATTCGAAATTTTCCGCTTCCACGATGTTTACATTGGCATTGGCTTCAGCCACATTGCCTTTACGCCTGGCCTCCGCTGCGACTTGTTTTGATTCGGCCTCGGCCTGGGCTTCCGCAATTTCAGCATCCCTTCTGACTTCAGCGTTTTTTTTGCGGCCAATGGCTTCCAGATATCCCTCGTTGTCAGAGAGATGCTTTATTTTAAACGTATCCAGCACCAGGCCCAGTCGCCCCAGATCGTCTCTTGCCTGTTGTACAACCTTTTCGGCAAATACCAGCCTGTTATTGTTGGCTTCTTCGGGAGTTAAGGTTGCCAGAACCCCCCGTAAGCTTCCTTCGAGGTTTTCCCGCGCGATCTGGGAAATATCATTGAGATTTTTTCCTAAAAATCGCTCTAAAGCATTGGTGAGCCCCTCTTGCTCACGGCCGGCTATTTTAATGTTGGCCATCGCTTCGATATTTACCGGTATCAGACCATTGGTAAGGGCGCCGCTGAGCTCAATGTCGATGGGAATGATCGTCAATGGCAAGCGCGTGACGGATTCGATGATGGGGATCTTTAGACCTCGGCCCCTTTAATGACGCGATAGCCGACCTCGGTTCCGTCTTTTAACTTTCTTTTTTTTCCCGAAAAGACCAGAATCTCATTGGGATGGCAAATGCTTAAATTGGCTTTGATAAAAGCCAGAATGAGTAATATCGCCAAAATTGCGATGGCAATCCAAATTCCAATCATGATTATCCCTCCTGCTAGTATTAATGCCCCGACCCCTGATTTAATGAAGTATTTTAGGTTTTTTTTCGCCGGAACTTATATGGCTTTACTGCCTCTTTCCAGAGTCCTGATCCGGATGCATTGGGGAAGTTCCAGGACAAAAATCTTGCCGTCTCCCATCTCTCCGGTTTTTGCACCTTGGACAATCGCTTCAATCGTTCTTTCAACAAAATCATCGTTAACTGCGATCTCAAGTCTTACTTTCTTGAGTAGATTAACTTCCTGGTTTACCCCTCTGTAAGTCTCCGTATATCCCATCGTATTGCCGCATCCCAGCGCGTTGCTTACCGTCAGGGCGTATACTTCTTCATCAAACAATGCCTGCTTGACATCAGTAAGTTTGTGGGGTTGGATCATGGCAACAATATATTTCATCTCGTTTGACCTCCTTCAGAAATGGGTACTAAAGATCTGTAACTTGATATCCTGCAATTTTTAATAATACGGAAGGCAGACAAATAGGCAAGAGACATGCCATTGGAAAAGAAAGCTAAAATAACTATTTATAACGAGGTGTTAACCCAGTTTAATATTTGAGGCCCTGGCAAGAATACATTACATTTTTGTATCTTATGTGTTGAAATAATACAAAAATGTATTATTAAACATCTTGGATCGGATACATGCGATTTTTCATTTTGGATCATGTCCGGATTAGTTTTAGGCAAATAAAGCAGAATAAACTGTTATCTTCAATTGAGCAGGTATCATTCCAGAGGGTTCAAGGGTTCAAGGGGTCGAGTGAAACGCTAAAGAATTACAAAGATTTGAAAGTATTGAAAATGGTGCATGGAGTAGGCTAAAAAAGGCACCGTAGAAAGCGAAAGAATTCTAAAGACGCTGATAAAGTCGTTAGATAACAAACACTTGAATCCTTGACCCCTGGAATCCTTGGACCCTCTTCTCCAACTAAATTGGAGAAGTACCTTAATTTTTTGGTTTATTCGGAGGGGAGTCGGGTAAAGGAATACTTTGTGTTTACGCGCCTGGATAGATTGTCGCTGGCTGTCAGCTCAAATCGAATATTACCTATCTGAAAAGTCCAGCCCGGAATTTTTGGAAAAGGTTGTATTTTCGGTTTATGAAGGAAGATTGAATAGCTTTTCTTCTATGGTCGTTTTTATCAAACGCTCCTGTTTTGGTGACGCCGCTTTTTGCCCGTTAAAATCTCTGACATAAAAAACATCGACCACTTGATCAACTTTTGTGGAAATTTTGGCAACCCAGATATCCAGTTTGCAACGATAAAGCGCATCCGTGATGCTGTAAAGCAGCCCCGGAAAGTCGTAACTGAAAACTTCGACAATCGTAAAAAAACCGGAGCTTTTATTATCAACGATCACCCGCTGTGGTCTGATAGCGGTTGGACGTTTTTTAGTTCCATATCCGGACACCTTTTTCTTCATAGCGGCTGTGAGATTCAACTGCCCCGCCAGGGCAGATGTCAGGTTTTTTTCAGCCCGGGCCCAGCGTTCATCTTCAAAAACCAGATCCGGTGGGGGTTTGACTTCGAAAATATCTACTGCAATTTTATTACGCCAGGTAAAAATCTGGGCGTCAATGATATCAATATTGTTGAGCGTGAAGACGCCGGCGATTTTTGAAAAGAGACCCGGGCGATCATGGGCACAAATGTTTACCGTTCTGCGGTAAGGATCAGCGGTCCGGGTGATATTCCAGACAAAATCATTGTCTGTCAGGCGCCGGTATCGCGCAATATCCTCTAAAATCTGGTCTGGGGTTGCATACAGAAGATATCGCGGTGAAAGCACTTTGAAAAATTCCGCCAATTCCTGACGCTTTTTCTTTGAGCTGGCCGATTTTAGAACAATTTCTTTTTTTGCCGTGAAATCGGCAATGGCCTCGCGGCTGGCCAGTTCGCCTTTTTCTAGAATACTTAATACTTTGAGAAATAGATCTCTTAAAAGCGTGGCCGTCCATTCATTCCATGCCTGCGGGCCGGTTGATTTGGAATCGGCCACTGTCAGTAGATACAGCATTTTGAGGCGGTCGATGCTGGCGATTTCACGGGCACACGTAATGGCGGTCTCTTCATCAAATATATCTCTGCGGGTGGCATTGTTGATCAAAAAGAGGTGATTTTTAACAAGAAACGATACGGTTTCAATCTCGTTGGCCTTGAATCCTTTGGGCGCTAGAATTGCTCTGACCATGTCAGCACCGGTCTGGGCGTGTTTTTTGCCGGATTTTCCCTTACCGATATCGTGGAGCAGTGCCCCCCAGAGAAGAAGTTTTCGTTTTTTAAGCTCTCTATACAGCTTGCGGCACAGGGGTTCCAATTGGGTATCTTCACTGCGGCTGAAATTTTTTATGGTCTGAACGGTCCGCAATAAATGTTTGTCCACCGGATAGAGATGGTACTCGTCGTACTGAATGCGATTGACGATTTCTTTGAACTCGGGAATCAAGCGAATAAGCAATCCGGTATTCAACATTTCTCTGAGTACATTGAATGTCGGGGCTGGTGCCAATAATATGTGTTCGAATGATTTGAGGGTGAGCGGCGCGCTGCTTAAATTTTCGTCCACGAGATAGCCGAATTCTTTGACCAATCTTTTGGCTTCCGGGCTAAGTGGAATTTTAAGACGGAGGCTCTCTTCAAAAATTTGAATCAACAGGTGCGGGTTTCGTAAAATTATCTTAATAGAACTAAAGTTGAGCATATCCTTTTTTACGATCAACCCTTTAACTTCTGACCTCTTGACCGGCATTTTGCGGGGCCGGCCCTGGGTGGCATATCCAAACTCGTACAAAAACATGAGGTGTTGCTGTTTGATAAAGTCCATCTGGCCGTGGAGCTCGGCCAGAAAATTTTCCACCGGGTGCTGTCCGTTGCTTTTTTGATAGCCCAGGGATTCGGCCAGTTTTATTTGGTTTTCGAAATGGAGCTGGTCGCATTTCCTGCCCGTGATCATATGCAGCCGGTTGCGCACCGTCCAGATGAATGACAGGGCCCGGGATAGATGTTGATATTCGTCATGCGAAAGGATTCCCAAATATTTTAGATCTCTGCGATGTTTGAGTTGAAATTTAATGCGCGCCATCCAAAGCATGGTGTGGTAGTCGCGCAACCCGCCCTGACCCTCTTTTAAATTGGGTTCCAGACGGTAGGTTGAATCGCCAAAATGTTTATGCCGTTGGCGGTTGCGGTCAATCAACCAATGAATAATTCTGCGAGAGTGCCGGGTCAGGAGTTTTTTGTGCAACTGTTGGATAAGTTCAGAATACAGGGCCGATATTCCGCAAATAAAACGAGCGTCCAATAGCGGTGTCAGGATTTCATAATCTTTGGTGGCCAACTGCAAGCATTCTTTAAAAGAACGCGCAGCATAGCCGACTTTCAAACCGATATCCCATAGTGGGTAAATGATTTCCTGGATCAGATGATCGGCCGCATCGGGAATTTTGTTTTTGAAAAGAAAAAGGAGGTCTACGTCGGAATGAACGCACTGCTCTTCGCGACCATAGCCACCGAGTGCAATGAAGGTGTAAGGATTTTTATCGATCCCGATTCTGGGACCTACCCAGCTGGCTTCAAAGCTTTGCTGGAAATATTCATCAATCATACGGGTGTGCTGGGTCAAGAATGCCGACGCCTCTATTTCTGAAAAGCGCTTGATCAACCGTTTTCGCTTTTTTCGCAGGGCTCCCTGAATGTTGTTATGATTTAATTTCATTTTGAGAGGAATCTATTCCAGATATCTTCGACTTTTTCTCGGAGATATTGATATTTATCCGCCGGCACCAGCGCCGCTTTTTCCTGCAGACTGAGTTTGTGGGCGGTTGCCCGGTAGATAAGATAGGCATGTTTAAGCAAATGTGCCGTCCATTCATCAAATACGCCGGTTTCCAGCAAAGTTTGTATGAGTCGGACATTGTCGGTCCAGTTAAGCAGTTCAGAATTTCGATTGGATTTTAAAAGGACCAGATACTGAACCAGAAATTCGATATCCACAATCCCACCGGTGTCCTGTTTAAGGTCAAATACCTTGGCATCAGCACGTAACTGCTCTTTTCGGACACGTTCCCGCATTTTGACAACGTCCTGTTTCAGCTGTAATTTGTCACGCGGGCGGCCCAGAACATCTTTGCGTATGGTCTCAAAGCGCTCTTTGAGCAACGGGTTTCCACCCACGGCCCGGGCCCGTATAAGAGCTTGATGCTCCCAGGTCCAGGCGTCTTTTTTCTGGTATTCTCCAAACGAATCGATATGGCTAACCAGAATTCCAGCCTCACCGCTGGGACGCAATCTCATATCCGCTTCATATAAAACCCCTGCCCGGGTAGGGGTGGTGAGAATGTGAATGACGCGTTGGCCCAAACGCGCAAAAAACTGGCGGTTGTCTATAGAAGCATCGCCGTTTTGGGTCTGGCCTTTGGCCGCAGAATGCAAAAAAACCAGATCCAGATCGGAACCGTATCCCAGTTCCAATCCACCCAGTTTTCCATACGCTATCACGGCGAAACCGTGATCACAGGATTTACCATTCAAAATACAGGCCGGCTTGCCATATTTGCCGACAAGATGATTCCAGGCCAGTTCGAAAACTTCGTTTAAGATAATCTCGGCTATATCCGACAGGTGGTCACTGACGCGCATGAGCGGGAGAACCTGGGTCACATCGGCTGCCACAACCCTAAAGACATTCACCTGTTTGAAAATCCGCAGTTCATCGATTTGATATTCAAAATCATTCGTCAGGCTATCCATGCGTCGACCCAGCTCTTTTTCTAGATCCCGCCTCGTGGGCGGAAGGTAAAGCGTACGGGGGTCTAGAAGTTCGTCTAAAAGTACCGGATGCCGCGACAGGAAAGAAGCAATCAATGCGCTGGCCTGGGTAAGTTTGACCAGATGACGAAGTGACTTTGGATTCTCCAGCAAAAGAGACAGATAGGCAGCGCGTCCTTCGATAGCCTTGATCAGATCTACGATTCGGTTTAAGGTTATCAGTGGACTTTCCGAGGCGCCAACCGCAATCAATAGAAGTGGTATCAATTTATTAAGACGCCGGTGGCCCTCGCTCGCCAGCGCACGGGCTGCTCTATCCTGACGTAAATGCGCCAGCAGCTTCAAAACCTGATCGGGTTCTTCAAACCCAATTGTTGACAGATGGTGTTCGGCCTCTTCATTTTCAAGCAGACCCAACCAAATTCCCTCCAACGTTTTCTCGCGCTTTTTTTCGTGATGAACCGAATCATTTGCCTGCAATAGCATGCTAAAATGTGCATGAACCCGCTCTCGGTGATAGTTTAATTGGCGTATGAAAGTTTTGCGATCTTCAAAGTTCATTGAAAGGGCCAGTCGCGTCCTTTCCATCGGATTCGATGGAAGTTGGTGGGTTTGCTGGTCTGAAAATTCCTGCAAACGGTTTTCCACGGTGCGCAATATTTCGTAGGCACGACAGAGTTCGCGACTGACCTCTTGGGGGATATATTTTTCCCGGGCAAGTACTTCAAGTGCTTTTCGAATACTTCGCCTTTGAAGAGACTGCGATACCCCTCCCCGGATCAGTTGAAATACCTGGCCGAAAAATTCAATTTCGCGGATACCCCCGGCGCCGAGTTTGATGTTATTTTTCAAGCCCTTGCGTCTCACCTCCAGGGAAATTTTTTCTTTCATGTCCCTTAACGATTCAAAGGCGCCGAAGTCAAGATATCTGCGATATACAAATGGATTCAACCTTTTTAGAAGGTGCCGTCCGGCGATTTTGTCACCGGCAACCAGCCTGGCTTTGATCCAGGCATAACGTTCCCAATCCCGTCCTTCTTGCTGGTAATATTGTTCCATGGCGTCAAAATTCATCACCAGGGGGCCGCTCTCACCAAAGGGTCGCAGACGTGTGTCAACTCGATACACGAAGCCGTCAACCGTGGCTCTGCTCAGTATTTTAATCAAGCGTCGACAAAGGCGCACAAAAAAATCCTCATTGGTTGTTGATTCGAGCCCCCCTCTGGTTTTGCCGATTTCAGGGAATGCGAATATAAGATCGACATCCGAAGAAAAATTTAACTCTCTGCCGCCCAGCTTTCCCAAACCGATCACAACAAGCTGCTGCTGAGAACCATGGGGTCCGATGGGGATACCGTTCTCGGTGCATTGCCAGTTATTCAGCAGGGTAAGCGTCTGATCGATACAGGCATCGGCCAGGGCTGTCAGATCAGCCATCGTTTCCCATAGGTCGGCCCAGCCCGCGATATCGCGCCAGGCGATTCTGACCATCTCCCGGCGGCGAAGACGACGCAGCACCTGTTCAAGCCCTGCTTCTTCTTTTATTCCGGACAAAGCGTCTTCAAGCTTTTTGCGGTATGTTTGTTGTTGGTGAGGTCGATTGAGATCTCCACTTTCAATCAGTCCTAACAACAACTTCGGATCACGAATACAAGAATTTGCAACAAAATCACTAAAGCTAAAAATATTTTTGGCGATTTCGATAAAGTCGGGATCGACCGGTATTGATACACCCGGTTTTTCAGCGGCTGCGCAAAATCTGCTCCATTTGATATTCGCATCACTGATCAGCTTTTCGGGAAAGGTATCAATAGGCTTCATTGGAAAAAGACGCTTGAAGGCAGGTTTTGGATTTTGAAATCTGTTTTATAAATACTCGCGTGACCAGAGCGCGGCGCTTTGCAAGGTGCGGGTTTGATCGAACAGGCCTGCATCGAAACATTTTGGGATTTCTTATTCATCCATATTTATCCTACCTTGCCTAATGGCCGAAACCGCTCCGGCAACTTGTCCCTTATTCGTGATCACAAATGCGGAATAGCCGAACTTATCCACCTTCAAATCAATGCCTTCAAGGGTTGGAAAAGTATCCGGCACTCCCCGCACGGTTAACCGTAGGGATTTGTCCGGGGGCTGAATTTTAATCGTCCAGAAGATTTCGGGCGTTTCATCAAATTTTGCCGAACGCGGTTCGTAGCGCAGCTCGCCTTTAAATTCACTTCGCACAGATGAAAGTAATGCTTCACCCGTCTCGCGTAATTCAGGCGGCAGTTCACTCAGAAACAATTTGTCACCGGTTGCTAGTACATTTCCCAACTCATGTTCAGGGATTTTTTTCTGACCGGTTGTTTTGGGCTGTTTTTCATTTGCGGGCGGTTTGCTGGGGTGCGGTTGTTCGGAACGAGTGGAAATCGGAGCCAGGGACGGTCCGCCGCGAAGAATTATTATTTGGTCAGTGCTGCCGATATTAAGCAAGCGGGTGGCGTTGGGGTCAAAGGTGATGCTCTGGGCACGTTCATTAAAGCCCACTTTTGCATTCAGCAAAAGCACGCTGTAAGGTCCGGATCGACTGGAGCACTTACCAAATGCTGATGTTTCTTCAGGTTTAAGCCGTGCCCTCCAGACACCTTTTTCGATTAGCTTGGCGCCTTCAATCGTTAATTTTAGACTCATTATACATCCCCCCAAAGTTGGCCTGCATAGACATACAACGGTCCGGGTACAGGATTTTAAAGTTCAGCCCCCGACAGAGTGTGAAGCCAGAAATCAACAATGTATCAAACATATCGCACTGCGCCGCCCTCAAAATGCCGGCCCCGGTGTTCAAAGCACGGATATAAAAAGTGCAGTATAATATGAAACAGCTTATTGCGATGACCTATAATTAGCCTAAGTCGTTAACAAAATCAACCAAACAACTTCTTAAATTAATTATTTTTTCTTTTCAACCGAATCTATTTTGTGTATACCCTAACCGG
>CAMYNZ010000149.1 GCA_947259865.1 uncultured Desulfobacterales bacterium
AGTCCCGCGGCCGCCCAGGGACCTGAAGGATGGTAATCATAGACGGCCTGAAATTTACCAATACAGGCCAGCCAGTTTTCTCTGTATTTCTGTTTGGCAGGTCTTTTCTTAAGTTTAACGTAACAGGCCTCGGCCTGATGGAACTTGTTTTTGGCCGCTGCTGATTTTCTTTTATTGTTGCCAGGATTTTTTTTGACCAATTTGCGATCGGACTGTTTCGGGTGGGAAAGCCGGTTGATGGCATCCTCTGCTTTGCTGCGATATCCGCTTTTGGGAAATCGCTTCAGGATACGCTCGAAATTATCAAGCGCCTCTTTTTTATCCAGGGGATTGGCAGAGAATCTATACAGATTTTGATAAAGGGTTCCCGTCATATATAGACCGGCAGCGGCCCAGGGTCCGGCGGGATCCTGTTTGTAAACCGCTTGAAACTTATCGATACAGGTGAGCCAATTGTCCCGATATTTCTGTTTGGCGGGGTTTTTGTTAAGCGCGTTATAGCTGGCCTCTGCCTGAAAATAAAGATCTTTGGCTGATTCGGCAGCGGAAGGGGTTACACCCAACAACGCAATGGTGCTGCAGGTTAGCAATGCGGCGATACATAATTTTACATTTAACATAATTTAACGGGTGTTATTTTTTATAATCTCCTGTAGGTGGTCCAAATAGTTCAATGCGTCCAGTGGTGTCATTTTGGATATATCGAGCCGGTTCAATTCTGCCGCAATTACATCATCGGATTTTCGAAATAGTTTAAGCTGTTGTTCACCCGGCTTCGATTCTGCCTCACCTCGGGTAATGACAGGTGAACCGTCGGGATCATGGCCGCCTTGCTCAATGTTGGAAAGTATCTTTTTGGCCCGTTTTAGGACGCTGCCGGGAACACCGGCCAGACGGGCAACCTGTATGCCATAGCTCCGGTTGGTGCCGCCTTCCACCAGCTTTCTTAAGAAAATGATTTCGTCATTCCATTCTTTAACCGCTATATTGTAATTCTTTACACGCGGTTTGGTCAACGCCATATCCGTTAATTCATGATAATGGGTGGCAAAAAGTGTTTTCACGCCGCAACCATGTGCGTCGTGAAGATATTCTGCGACGGCCCAGGCGATACTAAGACCGTCAAAGGTGCTGGTACCCCGGCCGATTTCGTCCATAATCACCAGACTTTGGGCCGTGGAGTTGTTTAGGATATTGGCGGTTTCCTGCATTTCCACCATAAAGGTGCTCTGGCCCTGGGAAAGGTTGTCCAGCGCACCGACCCGGGTGAATATCCTATCGGTCGTGCAGATCGACGCAGATTTCGCAGGGACAAAACAGCCCATGTGGGTCATAAGAACCAGCAGCGCTACCTGGCGCAGCACGGTTGATTTGCCTGCCATGTTGGGACCCGTGATGATAAGTATTTGATGCTGCGTGTTATCTACCACCACGCTGTTGGGTACAAACCGCTCAGCAGTAATCATCTTCTCAACCACCGGATGACGCCCCTCTTCTATATGGATGTAGCCTTCGGCGTTGAGTACCGGTCGACAATAACCACTGAGATCGGCAATTTCAGCAAAATTCAGCAGACAATCCAGACGGGCGATGAATCCGGCAACCCGCTGAATGTCGGCATTGTTTTTTTCCACCTCTTTTCTGATGCTGTTAAAGATTTCATACTCCAGTGTTGCCCGATGCTCCTCGGCCTCCAGAACTTTTGATTCAAATGTCTTTAATTCATCGGTGATATACCTTTCGGCGTTGACCAGGGTTTGTTTTCGAACATAATGTGCGGGGACGTCCTCGGATCGGGATTTGGGCACTTCGATGTAATATCCGAATATCTTATTATAGCGTACTTTTAACGAATTTACACCAATTGCTTGCCGCTCTTGAATTTCCAGCCTGGCCAGCCATCCTTTTCCATCACGACTGATGCCGACCAACTCGTCCAATTGTGAATGATAACCGGTCTTTATAAGCCTGCCTTCATGAATCGTCGGGGGCGCATCTTCACGGATGGCCTTTTCAATGAGGTCAGCCAGGTCCTTTAGATCGTCCGGACTATCCGGCCAATTAAAATGGGCTGACTGCAACGCGGTCAGATGGTCCCTGATGACCGGCAGGGCGAGCAGAGAACACTTCAGAGCGATAAGATCCCGAGCATTGCAGTGCCCCATGGTGATCTTGCTACCCAGTCGTTCAAGGTCGTATACTGATTTCAATTCATCCCGGACACTCCGGCGAAGATGCATGTTGTCCTTTATTTCCTGGACGGCATCCAGCCGGGCGTTGATTTTCTGAATATCGATGTGCGGGTAGCGCAGCCACTTTTTTAGCAGCCTGCCGCCCATAGCAGTGACGGTTCGATCGAGGATTCCAAGCAGGGTTCCCTGACGTGAGCCTGTTTGTATATTTTTCATTATTTCAAGGTTGCGACAGCTCAGATCGTCTATAACCAGAAAGTTGTTTAATGAATAGGATTCGATGGCGTTAATATGCTTTATTTCTTGCTTTTGGGTTTGCCTGACGTAGCCCAACAGGGCGCCGGCAGCACGTACACCGGTCCGCAGATGTTCACAGCCGAATCCTTCTAAAGAAAGGGTGTTAAACTGTTGAATCAGTCTTTTGCGCCCCCGGTGGTAATCAAAAGCATTTTCTTCCATAAAAGAAATGGCTTTACCGGCAATGGCCCGGATAACCGCTGAAAAAAGCGGCGCATCCCTGGTGGATTGCGGTAAAAGGATTTCGCTGGGCCCAATGCGCAAAATTTCATCGGTGATCTGGTCCAGGTCAGTTGATTCCGTAAGCCGGAATGCTCCCGTAGATATGTCAAGGCAGGCTATACCAAAAGTGTCATCCTGATGGGCCAGGGCCAGGACATAATTATTGACGCTGGCCGTTAAAAATTCATTTTCGACTATCATGCCCGGCGTTATGACACGCACAACTTCCCGCTTGACCAATCCCTTTGCCTTGGAAGGATCTTCAACCTGATCACAAATGGCGACTTTGTGGCCCTTGTTTATCAATCGGGCAATATATCCCTGGGCGGCCTTATGGGGCACACCGCACATGGGTACCGGGGTTTCTTCTTTTTTGTTTCGGGAGGTTAGGGTTATTTCCAGCAACCGCGATGCTTTTTCAGCATCTTCAAAAAACATTTCATAGAAATCCCCCATACGATAAAACAGGATGGTATCCGGGTACTGTTGTTTGATGCTCAGATATTGCTTGATCATAGGGGTCGTTTTGGGCGGGTTCATGCGCTAATTCTTGTTGGATGGTTGACGGGCGTGTTGGAATTGATGGTGCACGGTTCCTTGTATTGGAGTTTATCGTTGCTGGTCCCGGGCTTCGGTTGGCTCTTGAGGTTCAGCAGTCATCACGACAGTTTTTGTATCAATATCAGAAGCTTGGCTTCTCAGAGTTTCGAGTTCTTTTTGGAGAGCCGCAATTTCATCCTGGTGGGAGTTCTTATTTGCGTTTAACGTTTTAATCTTCTTTTTGAATTTTAACCGATCCAGTAAAACAAAATAAGACCCCAGAAGCAGCCCTGCGATAAAGCAGATAAAAAAGAGGGCCAGATTGTAAATTTCGGGCATTCGATAATCGGCAACCAGGAGGTTAATTCTGAGAATTTGCTTTCCCAGAAAAAATGGATGATTTTGATATATAATTAAAAAAATAAATCCCAGAAAAGCTGCCCAGAGAGCTATCTTCAACTTTTTCATGCGTTTCTCCAATTAGCTATAATTTTATAGAAATTACTCTTTCATTCTAAAAAACTCAACCTTTTTTTATATTAAGCGGCACCACCTTTAAATCACCCCAAATACCGATTTCATCATCCACAATGACGACGAGTCCGGCGGCACCGTCGATTGTCTTACCGAAATCAATGGCTTTACGAATGTCTGATTTGGAGTGCACCCGGTTGGCGGTGGCGGTGGCGGCAGCATCGGCAAGCGGACATGAGCTTGAGACGACGCATACTGCATGTGCGCTGCCCAGGCTCAAGGAATGGCCGATTTTTCCGGAAGACGTACATACCGAGATTGGTTTTTTGTCACCATCGATTTGTAAACCGATGCGCAGACTTAAGGGTGATTCTCCGGCGTAAATTCCTACCGTAATCGGTTCATTGGTTTTTATAAACACATCTCCCCCATTTTCAACCACGATTTCATCGGAGAGAGCTAGCAAATCTTGGCCCACATATTCTGATAGTGCACCGGCCACAGACGCCATCGGCCCGACACCGGCCCGGGCACCGGCCCGGGCCATGTCCTTAATGATCTTGGGGGCAGGTCCGTTTACGTGCCAGGGCTTTAGCGTTTTTCCAAACCCGGGATGTTCTTTAATATACGCTTCGATATACCCCCGGTATTGCAGAACAACATCTGTGGCAGCGTTTTTGAGATCTGTATCGGCCCGGACAAAAAGATCGGTTTCCTTGACGGTTACTCGAAAGCTTTCCAGGCTGGGGCCGTGAATCAGATTTCTGTAAAATCGATTATGTTGGGTGGCAGACGGCATTGATCGATGTCCTGTATCAACGAGGTGACTTAATAATTGCAAAAGAGTTAATCCGCTGTTTTAACGAGGCGCTCATAGTTGATAAGTTGATAAGCCCATAAGGAAGAGCTCATGGTTGGTAAGCTGGTAAGTTGGTAAGTCAAATCGGATTTTTTCCTCTTTTTTTTGCTTAACAGCTCAACAACTTACAAGCTCATTGGCGTATTAGGCAATATTAGGAGTTATATAGGTTTTACAAAAATATTTAATATAATCGGCGAGTTAGAGCGGCCTGGGCCGCATATCCTCCGGGCATTGCCGCAGAAAATACTGATCCGTCATTCCGGCTATAAAATCCCGCACAATCTCCTCGTTGCTGTGCTTCTGAACATAGTCCTGGGAAATGTCTGTAAGAAAACGGGTAAAAATCACGGATGTGTGCTGTTTGCGTTCTATGTCCTCTAGATATCTTTCAAAAAGCAATTCAAAAAGCGACCGTATGGTTTTTAAGTGTTGTTTTATGTCCGGGTTTAAATAAATCCGCTCCAGATTAAACGCTTTTAGCTGCCTGAGTGCCTCAGATACCCCAGCGCTAAAGGCCACGTAAGTGTTTTGAAAACTATTTGCAATAATATCAGATACAAGATTAAAGACAATGGTACCATTTGTGTTGCCCAAACATCTAACGCTTTCTTTGGGGAGGTCGGATCGTTTAATAATGTTCAACCGTATGGCATCCTCTAAATCCCGGCCGATATAGCTAATGGTATCTGCCATTCTGACAACACATCCTTCCAGGGTCATAGGGATCAGTTTTGTTTCGGGATCGGTTTTTTTAACGGCAATTTCTTTCTCCAGGGTCTCAAATGTTTTCTCCCGCGACGGCTTGAGTTTTTGATTGTGAATTTCACCGTCATGGCAGAGAATGCCATCCAGGGTTTGTAAACACAGATTCCAGCCTCGCCCTTTGCGTTCCACCAGATCCAGAAACTGTACACTTTGGACATTGTGTTGAAAGTAACCGATTCCGTGCCTGAAGCAAAGCTCTGATAAAATTCTTTCACCATCATGACCGAATGGGGTATGCCCGATATCATGTCCAAGGGCAATGGCTTCTATCAAATCCTCGTTTAAACCCAGGAAACGACCGATTGTGCGGGCAATTTTGGAAACCAGCTGAACATGCAGCACACGGTGGGTAATATGATCGTTCTTGATGAGATAAAACACCTGGGTCTTATCAATATACCTGGCATATGCGCTGGCGTGTAATATGCGATCGGTGTCGATTGAAAAATTTTGGCGGTAACCGAATTCCACCTGTTGCTCGGGAATTCTGCGGATGCCATGGATGTCCATCGTGGCAATCGGAGATAAGATCTCATTTTGCCGTTGGTTCAGCGCCATTTTAATATGGTTGAGAACAGGATTCGTGGTATCATTCTTAGATTTCTTCATTTTCAATGAGCGTCTCCATGAGTTGGGTATAATCGATGCCGGCGGCTCTGAAGCCTTCTTTGCCATATTTCATGTTGGCCTCAAGCACATAATAATCGCCATTAGTTGGACAGATATCGATACCGACATCATCCCATTGGCAGCTGTGAGCCGTGTGCAGGGCCAGTTCAAGTGCTTTGGAAGGGACATCCTCCAGACAAACGGTACCGCCGACTGCCAGGTTGGTTCTGAATTCACCCGGCGCCGCAATACGCCAGTAAGCATGGGCGATTTTTTTTCCGATCACAACCACGCGTATATCACGGTCAGCAGGCAGGTAGGTTTGGATGTAGGCAGCATCCGTTTTAGACAAATAATCAACCAGATGATCATTATCTTTGATGAGATACACGCCTCGACCCATGGCAGAGCCGCGGGGAATTTTTCCGATAAACGGAAATCCAAAATGATCCGTAATCGAAGCCTTTTGACGCTTACCATAGAACACCCGTGTTTGGGGATGGGGAATATCAAGTAAGTCTAACAGGGCGGTTTGTTTGATTTTGTCTTGAACACATTTATACGTGTGATAGCTGGGGAACGTTCTTTTACCCACGGCATCGAAAAGATCCGCATAAAAGGTGGTAGGGTAATAAATCGTTTCGGCATTCCGTATGGCGTCTGCTTCCCGGGGGCTGTAGTCATCAAAGTTGGGACGGACCCCGAGGGTCAGAACATTTTTGCAGTTTCGCAGGCGTGCTTCCAGGGCAATTACTTTTTTCTTAGATGTCTTGACTCGCATTAAAGGCTACCCGAAAATTAAAATTTAAGATTCTTCTCCACTTTAGTTGGAGAAGAGGGTCCAAGCCCGCCACAGAGAAGGCGGGCTTGACCCCTTGTACCCTCTGGGATCACACCTGCTCAATTGAAGATAACAGTTCACTCTGGTGTAATTAACTGCAACGAATCCAGGCATGATTCTGATTTGATTAATGCGTCGATTTATCCGTAAAAAGACCTTCGATAATATCCAGGGTGCGTTTTGTATGGCTGCCGGGCCAGTAAATTTTCCGGCATGCCCGGCATCTCCGGAAAACATCGTGGGTTTCCCAGATATAATCGGGCACCGCATTTCGTACCGAATCTTTATCCACGGCTTCAATGGCTGCGTTACATTGCAAACATCTTGAAAACGGTCGTATATCTTTTTGCTCCAGGGCGAGTTTTTGAATAACCTCCTTCAATTGTTCAAAGTGATGATCGGATTTGATAAAAATGAGATCGGGTGACGCGTTGTGATCCCGCACGCTTTGAGTTCTGGTTAGAAAGATTCGCCTGGAATCCGCCGGATGGCATGCATTGCGCTGCGGAATATCCGGTTCATAACACGTGTCAAAACCGAGAATGCGCAACCACTTGGCTAACTTACCGAGGGTTTTTTCTGCTGCAAAGCATGGATCCATTGGTCGAATTATTTTATATTAAGTATCTGATATGCTTGCTGTATTTCTTTAAACCGCTTATAAGCCAGTTTTTGAAATTCATCACCCAGATGGGCCACTTTGTCGGGATGATACTTGTTGACAAGTTGGCGGTAGGCCTTTTTTATATCTTCCTGGGATGTATTTTTGTCAACACCCAGCACGGTGTAAGGATCCCGGGCAGCCGCCGCATCCCCTGGCCGCTGCTGCCCGCCGCTTGATTTACTCTCATCTGCGCCCTGTCCAGAATTATTATGAGATGTTCCCTGGCTTTTGCGGTAATACTGATAATAGCTGCGGGCTTTCTTTTTTTGGGTATACAAATACCGCCATACGAGGCCCCATATGACCAGATCGTCGAGCCATCCCCACCCCACCAGAAAATCAGGCAAAATATCATAGGGAAACAGGCTATAAATAATTGCCAAAATTATAAAAAGGATTTTCATGATTTCCAGTTAAAAGCTTGCCGGCAGTCCGGCTGCCGGTTTAAAAAACTCAAACAACAAACACTTAAGACTTTGATAGAAAGTCGTATTTTGATTTTTTCGAAACCGTCAATTATTAATATTAAGAATATAAACAAAAGACCCTGGCAGGTCAATGAGAAGGATTCTGGAAGTTCGGCCGAGGGTGAAACCGCTTTTTGCAGGCGCTGTGCCCTGACCGTATGTTTGATTTTATGATAGAAAAAAGATATATTTAATTTATATCACAGGCAACTTTTAATGCGACCGCATGTTGACGCTGAGGTGTGAAGAATGAAATTTTTGCCCGCTTTTATAAGGATCTTTCTATTTTCATTGCTGACAGTGTCATTATGCGGTGATTCCGCAATGGCGGGTGATATCCGTAAACCTGCTGTGGCCGGGCTCTGGTACCCCGCCGAGCGCCAAAGGCTCGAGCAGGTTATTGAGCAATTGACCGTACAGGCCCGCCAAAGCCGTATTACCATCCCACCCAACAGCCAGCTAAAGGCCCTGATTATGCCCCATGCCGGCTTTATTTACTCCGGCCTGACGGCGGCCCATGCTGGCCGGGTACTAGAGGGGCGAAAGTACCGCAAGGTTATCCTGCTGGGTCCGGATCATCGCGTCGGTTTTAAAAATGGCGCCATAAGTGACGTAAAAGCCTATCAAACACCCCTGGGGTTGGTGCGGCTGCATGCCGACGCAAAAAAATTACTTCTGCAGACCGGGCTG
>CAMYNZ010000150.1 GCA_947259865.1 uncultured Desulfobacterales bacterium
GCAACTCCTGTATTCACAACCTGTCAAATGCCAAATTGCGCAAACAAAAATTCAAAATCCATACTACGACTGAATTCATCAATAAGCTGATGGAGGAGAAGGACTGATATCATAAATTACCCTAATTTAGATAAATCCGAAATTCGAATATCGAAATTCGAAACAAATTCTAAATCCAAATTTTCCAATGACAAAAACAGCAGACTGAATTACTCATACCATATTCATTGCAACATAATAACATTCAACTGTTTTGAATTTAGGATTTAGGTCATTCGAATTTGTTTCGAGTTTCGTGCTTCGTGCTTCGAGTTTCGAATCTAATGTTACTATGAAAAAGAGCTACTAGAAAAATTGGCATTCTGCATCGTACACCAAACAATCTACAAAAATGGCGGAGGCAACTATGGAGCTTCAAGGGTATAATTTACCGGATGACCTGTATTATGAGCAAAATCATTTCTGGGTCAGAGATGATGGAGACCTTTTGGTTATGGGTATGGACGACTTTGCCCAGAAGATGGCCGGGGAAATCGTCTATGTGCAACTCCCTGACGAAGGCAAGAAAATCAAAGTCGGTAAAAAATTTGCGAAGATGGAATCGGGCAAGTGGCTGGGCAAGGTTTTCGGACCTGTCAACGGAGAACTGGCGGCCGTGAATGAAGAACTGGAGGAAAACCCGGGATTAATCAACGAGGATTGTTACGGTCAGGGATGGCTCTACAAAATCAAACCGGATGATAAGGCAGAATTACAAAATCTTATCAAAGAACCGGATGCGGTTGAAAAATGGCTCCTGGCAGATATAGAAAAATATGCTGAGGAAGACTGATCCGGACAAGCCGGAAAAAAAGGTTCAAGGTTCATGGTTCAACGTTCAAGGTTGAAATATGGATAATATCCTTTTTTTAGCTTTGAACCTTGAACCCGGAACTTTGAACCCACGAGTGAAAACGAGTGCTTATGTCCAATCCTAATTTCACCATAAGACAGCTCATGGAAATGTCCGCCTGTACCAACTGCCGGGCCTGTGCAGACATATGCCCGGCCGTATCTGCATCCGATGATGGTGAACTTTCTGCGATTTATCGTATGAAAGGCCTCAACGAGATTTTAAAAAGCAGGACCGGACTGTTGCGCAAGCTCCTCAGAAAAACGGGACCGACATCGGATGCGCAGAAACAGTTCAGCGATACGGTTTTTCGTTGCACCCTTTGCGGCAACTGCCAGGAAGTCTGCCCGGTGGGGATTCACCTGAAAGACCTGTGGCTCTCCCTCCGGCACGATCTGGTTGATTCCAGCCATTACCCTAAAAAAATCGACATGGTTCGGGAAAATCTGGATGAGAGTCAAAATGTCTTTGCCGAAGACAACGAAGAGCGCAGTGATTGGGTGGAAGATATGCGCGATGCCCCGGATCACGGCTATATCAAGGACAGGGCTGACGTCGTATATTTTACGGGCTGCGTAGCAGCCTATTACCCCTTGGCCCAGAAAATTCCGATAGCGCTTGCCGAAATACTGACCATCGGTGGTATCGATTTTACGCTTTTGGGCCAAGAAGAGTGGTGCTGTGGATTTCCAATGCTCGGGGCCGGTTTAAAGGATATGGTCCAGGAATTTATCGATCATAACGTGGCGGCAATTTGCGCCAAAGGGGCTAAAACAGTCGTGTTTGCGTGTCCTTCCTGTTTTCAGATGTGGCGGGAGTATTATCCTTCTGAGTTTGAAATTTTTCACGGCACCCAGGGGCCCGGGTATTTGACGAACCGCGGAAGTTGATTCAATCCATCCCCGGGGTTAAACTTGTTGAACTTTCCGAAAATCGTGAGGCCTGCCGGTGCTGCGGGGGTGGGGGCAATCTGGAGATGATCGACGCCGAGTTGTCCAAAGAAATCGCCAAACAGAAAATCGAAGAAGTCATCCAAACCGGTGCCCAGGCGGTTGTCACCGCCTGTCAGCAGTGTGTGCGCACCATGATGACTTATGTGCGGCGCAATAAGGTGCCGCTTGAAGTACTGGATGTTACCCAGTTGATTCAACGGGCACTCAGGGATAAGGTGTGATCCCGATTTTTTTTCTTGACACTAATGTTTTTTGTTTGTACCAAATGCAAACCATATTGTAGAAACGTGTTCTACAATGTGGAATTCCAATCCAAATTTCTCAGCTCGGATCCAATAATGATATTGCCCCGGATAGTCCAGTACCCTGAATGGCGCGTTGGACAGAGAGAGTAGATTCATCGTTTGTAAATATTTATTGCGAGTTGTCCGGGATTCTCTGATGGAGATGTACACTATTGACCTTTTCATCGTTATTTGGTAGCGATTGGAAAGTCGGTGCAGGCATGTCCATTTTAACTTTTTCACAGGAGGGATAGACTATGAAAAAGGATAAGACTCAAAAAATTGTCAAGAACCAAAAGGAGAAAAAAACCACCCGGCGCAAATTTTTGAAGACAGCGGCGGCGGCAGGCGTTGCAGGCGCGGCAACATTGGGATTTCCGATGGTCTCCCGGGCCAAGACGACCGTCTTGAAAATGCAAGGTGCCTGGGGCGCGAAGGACATCTTCAACGATTACGCCAATGACTACGTCAAACGCGTTAATGAGATGGCCGGCGGCCGGCTGAAGATCCAATATTTGATCTCCGGTGCCGTAGTCAAGGCATTTCGTGTGCAGGACGCCGTCCACAAAGGCGTGCTCGACGCCGGGCACCAGGTGTGCGTCTACTGGTATGGCAAAAGCAAGGTGGCTTCGCTGTTCGGTACGGGACCCGTCTTCGGCCAGAACGCCCACCAGGGGCTGGCCTGGATCTATTATGGCGGCGGCCAGGAACTCTACGACGAGCTCATCAAAGAATTGGGACTCAATACCGTCGGGTTCTTCTGCATGCCGATGCCGACCCAGCCGCTGGGGTGGTTTAAAAAGCCGATTACGGATGCTGCGCAGTTGAAGGGCCTCAAGTATCGCACGGTCGGCCTGGCGGCCGATCTGATGCAGGCCATGGGTGTCAAGGTGACCCAGCTTCCCGGTGGCGAGATCGTTCCGGCCCTGGAACGCGGCGTTATCGAGGCCTTCGAGTTCAATAACCCGACCTCCGATAGAAGCTTCGGCGCCCAGGACGTGAGCAAGGTTTACATGCTGGGCAGCTACCACCAGGCGGCAGAGTTCTTCGAGATCATCTTCAACAAAACCAAATTTGATGCCTTGGAAAAGGAACACCAGGCCATCCTGAAGTACGCAGCCGAGGCGGCCTCCTCGAACAACTACTGGAGGGGGCAGGATCAGTACTCCAAGGATTTGCAGTGGCTGAAGAACAAGGCAAAGGTCAAAATCTACCGCACGCCGACGTCGGTCATGAAAGCCCAGCTCGATGCCTGGGACAAGATCCTGCCGGATCTGGAGAAAGATCCGTTCTTCAAAAAGGTTGTAAAATCGCAGAAGGAATTCGCGTACCGTCTTGCTTACTACGATATCCTCAACTCGTGCGACTACAAACTGGCCTTCGACCATTACTTCCCCAACGAGCTGGGATTTTAATGCGTTGTTTTATAACAAAATGTTTTTTTGCTGAGTGATGGCGCGACGCTTATAAGCGTCGCGCCATCTGTATTGATGACCCACCGAAATTGCATTTGAGGACGGAAACATGAATCATTTTCTTTTTTTCATCGACCGCTTAAGTCAGTGGGTGGGAAAGGCCTTTGCCTGGTGTATTCTGGTTCTGTGCTTGGCGACCACCTACGAGGTGTTCGTCCGTTACGTGCTGAGAGCGCCCACATCGTGGGCCTTTGATGTCAGCTATATCATGTACGGGGCCCTATTCATGATGGCGGGAGCCTATGCCCTTTCCCGCAACGCCCATGTGCGCGGGGACTTTGTATATCGCCTCTGGCCACCGCGAGTTCAGGCATCAATTGAACTTGTACTGTATTTCGTCTTTTTCTTTCCCGGAATACTGGCCATGATCTATGCCGGCATCGATTATGCCGTCGAGTCCGTATCGTTCCTGCCCTATGGCCCCGACGGACCCCGGGGAGAAATCAGCATCAACAGCCCCGTGGGAGTGCCGGTGTTTCCCTTGAAAATTATCCTGCCCCTGGCCTGTTTCTTTTTGCTGCTGCAGGGAATCGCGGAAACCATCCGATGCATCCAATGCATAAAGACCGGCGCCTGGCCCACTCGGCTGGAGGATGTGGAGGAATTGGAAAAGGAACTCATCAGGAAACATGAAGAAGAAAAAGCTGCTAAGGCCGCCCAACTGGCCGCCGATGGAAAGGAGGACGCGATATGACCGATCCACAAGTTGCCATGCTGATGATGGGGTCTTTCATCCTTTGCATCCTTCTGGGCTTCCCCATATGCTTCACGCTGATTGCAATGGGCACCGGCTTCGGCTATTACGCTTACGCTACGTCCGACCAGCTCAGCCACATCTTCGCAAACAATATCTTCGATCTGCTGGTAAACCAGACCTACTCGGTCATGATCAACGACGTGCTGGTTGCGGTGCCGCTGTTTCTCTTCATGGGTTATATCGTGGAACGCGCCAACATCGTGGAGCGGCTGTTTTACGGCCTGAATATCGGGGCCCGCAAGGTGCCCGGCGCCATGGCGGTAGCGGCGCTGATAACCTGCGCGATCTTTGCCACCGCCGTCGGTATCGTCGGCGCCGTGGTCACGCTGATGGGGCTTTTGGCCTTTCCGGCGCTGCTGAAAGCCGGCTACGATCAAAAGTTGTCCGCCGGCGTGGTCTGTGCCGGTGGCTGTCTCGGCATCCTGATTCCACCCAGCATCATGCTGATCGTGTATGGTGCGGTGTCCGGCGTTTCCGTCGTAAGGCTGTATGCCGGGGCAATGACCCCCGGATTCATGCTGGCCGGTTTTTACGTCGCCTACGTGATCATAAGGGCCGCCCTAAACCCCAGCCTGGCGCCGAAGCCGCCGAGAGAAGATTGGGATATCCCGCTAAAAGAGTTGCTCCTCATGCTGCTGACCTCCTTTGTTCCGCTGGCCGTTTTGATCCTGTCGGTATTGGGCGCCATCCTGTTCGGTTTGGCGACGCCGTCGGAAGCGGCATCGGTGGGCGCCTTCGGCGCCATCGTCCTGGCGGCGGCCTATCGCCAACTCACCTGGAACCGCCTGAAGGAATCGGTCTATCTGACGGTGCGCACTTCAGCCATGGTGTGTTGGCTGTTCGTCGGCTCCTGGACTTTTTCATCGGTTTTTTCCTACCTCGGCGGCCATATGGTCATCGAGGAGTTCGTGCTTGGCATGAACCTTACACCCCTTATGTTTCTAATATTGGCGCAGATCATCATTTTCCTGTTGGGCTGGCCGCTGGAGTGGAGCGAAATTATCATCATCTTCGTGCCGATCTTTCTGCCGCTGCTGGACGCCTTTAATGTCGACCCGCTTTTCTTCGGGATTCTCGTGGCGCTCAACCTGCAAACCTCGTTTCTGACGCCGCCCATGGCAATGTCGTGCTATTATCTCAAGGGAATCGCGCCGGACCACGTCCTCCTTTCGACGATCTTCAAGGGAGCGTTGCCGTTTCTGGCAATGGTATTGATGGCCATGGTGGTTCTTTATAACTTCCCGATCATCACGACATGGCTGCCGGACATCATTTATGGTGTCAATTAGAAGGTTCAATTGTGGTCTCGTTTAGAGGATGAAACATGGATATAACACTGATTAGCGCCACCGAGGCGGCAGAGGCGATTCGCGCCGGGAGGATGACATCGGAGGAACTGGTCGGTGCCTGCCTGGAGCGAATCGCGGCGATCGAAGATCAGGTCGGCGCCTGGGCCCATCTGGACGCCGAACATGCCATGAAACAGGCCTGTGAAGCAGACCGGATACAGCAGGACGGTCAAGCGCTGGGGCTGCTCCATGGCGTCCCTGTGGGGGTCAAGGATATCTTCGACACCAGAGACATGCCTACCGAGGATGGCACAGTTTTACACGCCGGGCGTCAGCCTCAGGGGGACGCAACCGCCGTCGCCCTGCTGCGCGAGGCGGGGGCGGTTATTTTGGGTAAAACCGTCACCACCGAGCTGGCGGTCTACGCTCCCGGAAAGACCCGTAACCCGCACGATCTCGAACGCACTCCCGGCGGCAGCTCGAGCGGGTCGGCTGCTGCCGTGGCGGCGGGCATGGTGCCTCTTGCTATCGGCACCCAGACCAACGGATCGGTCATCCGTCCGGCCTCTTACTGCGGCGTTTACGGGTACAAGCCGAGTTACGGACGTATATCCCGTCACCGTGTGCTCCAGCAGTCGCGACCTCTGGATCAGGTGGGTGTGTTCGCGCGAACCATCGAGGATGCCGCCTTGATCGCTCAGCAGATCATGGTATTTGACGACCGCGATCCCGACACGCAATTGCGGGCACGGCCCGCTTTGATTGAAACGGTGGCCGCGGAGCCTCCGGTCCAGCCGCGCCTGGCTTTCGTCAAAACGCCGGTGTGGGACCAGGCCGAAACGGATACAAAAGAGGCCGTTTCGGAACTTGTCGCGCACCTGGGCGAAAACGCCGGCGAGGTTGACCTCTCGGACCTTTTCAATGGCGCGGTCGAACAGCACCGCAGGATCATGGAGGCGGATCTTGCCCGCAGCTTCGAGCAGGAATATGCAAGCGGTAAAGACAAGCTGAGTTCGATTTTGCGGGAAATGATCGAGCGCGGTCAGAAAGTTTTGGCCGTAGATTATAACCGCGCGGTGAGCCGTATACCGGAATTCAACCGCGCGCTGGACAAAGTGTTTGACTGGCATGACGCCATTTTAACCCCCGCGACAACCGGCGAGGCTCCTGTCGGCCTGGAATCGACGGGAAGCCCGATTTTTTGCACCATATGGACCCTGTGTGGGATGCCCGCGATCACGCTTCCCATCCTGCAGGGTTCGCACGGTCTCCCTGTGGGGGTGCAACTGGTTGGGTCCAAAGGCGACGACGCCCGTTTGCTGAGAACGGCCCGCTGGCTTGTATCAAACCTTGCAGGCGATTAGCACCTCTCTCGGATGAAAGGGCTTGCGCCCGATAAAAACATTGAAAGGAGCGTCGAAAATTTATGAGTAACATAATCACTGGCGCAATCGCAGTTTTAATATCCTTGGCCTTCTTACTTCTTTACGCCATCAGGTTAAATTCTATTCCTCTCTGGATCATCATTTTTGGAAACATCGCCTGTTTGGCATTCGATTATTACAAATCCATAAAGGAAGGCGAAGAGCTAATTTAATAAAGTCGCAACAGAAGTACCCAACAGACGAATCGCGATATCCAAGCGCCAAATGACAAACACATACTGATATTCAATGACCTAATACGCCTTCTGAGTTTTAGCCATTGGTGTTTGCCCAAATTTTGAAATTTGGAATGTCGGGTCAGACCACTGACAATGATTCCTTGCAATTTCGATATTCGAATTTGTGGCGTATGTCTTTAACACAGCAGGTACTTTAATATCGACTTTAGATTTCATCCCTTTAAAGGGTTAACCATATCCTGGTTCTCTGCGCCAGGATTTTCATTTAGGGAGGAATAAATCATGAAGCCTGTCATTCTTGTTACCCGTAAACTACCGGATGCCGTCGAGGACCGTATCCGCAGAGATTACGATCCAATTCTAAATCCTGATGACGTCCTCTATTCCAGTGACGAGATCATTGAACGCGCCAAAGGCGCTGACGCCATTTTACCCTGTCACACCGAGCAGTTTACCGCCGAGGTGATTGCCCGTTTGCCTGCAAGCGTGCGGGCCATTGCTAATTTTTCTGTCGGCTACGATCACGTGGATACTGAAGCCGCTAGAACCCGGGGCCTTATTGTAACCAATACCCCGGAAGTCCTGTCCGACGCCACCGCGGAGCTGACCATGATGCTGATGCTGGGAGCGGCGCGGCGTGCCAGCGAGGGTGAACGATTGGTCCGCACCCGGGAATGGAAGGACTGGAGTCCCAGTTTCATGGTGGGTACCCAGGTGACGGGCAAGCGGCTGGGTATTCTCGGATTCGGCCGTGTCGGACGGGTCGTCGCCAAGCGCGCACGGGGATTCGAGATGGAGATCCACTATAACGACCTGCAGCGCATGCCGCCTGAGCTCGAGGAAGGCGCCATCTATCACCAAACCCCCGAGGATCTGATGCCCCATTGCGACTTTTTGACGCTCCATACGGTTGCCTCTCCGGAAACCACCAAGCTGCTGAACGCCGCCCTTATCGCTCTTTTGCCGGATGGGGCCATTGTCGTCAATGCCAGCCGCGGCGTCGTGGTCGACGACGACGCTGTGATTGCGGCGCTCAAGTCCGGGAAGCTGACAGCCGCTGGGTTGGACGTCTACAATGATGAACCTAACATTAATCCGGAATACCGGCAGTTGTCCAACGTGTTCCTAATGCCGCACATCGGCAGCGCCACCAAGGAAACAAGGGACGCCATGGGGTTCCGGGCACTCGACAACCTGGATGCCATCTTCGCCGGGCGTGAACCCCGTGACCGTGTGGCCTGAGAACCTCCACCATTTCCCGAGGTGCTGAATCGCTGCTAAGAAGTCACTAAATCTATCATTCCCTTTATCACACGATTTCTTTCTGTGCATTTTGTTTAAAATTGTGCGCTCGCTCAATCCACAACTCTCTAACTGATATTAACAAGTTTGGCCTATTAAAAACGTCAACGTTAAGGGAGGAAATATGTATAAGAAAATCATGGTCCCATTGGATGGATCGGAATTGGCCGAATGTGTACTCCCGCATGTGGAGGGATTTATTGCAGGCTTCCAGGTGAGTTCTATAGCATTTGTGCGGGTCGTAGAACCTGTACCGACAAGATTCGATGACACGGCTTCACTCAGCGGTACAAGTCGTGATAAAATGATTGAAACCACCAGGAGAATTGAAGAGAAGAGAAAATCAGCTGCGGCAGAATACTTAGAAGGTGTGGTGAGTCGACTGAAACGCGAAGGGGTGGAATTTGAGACGGAGGTTCTTATGGGGAGAGTAGCGGATAGCCTTGCAGATTACACCGAAACCAAGGGTGTTGATTTGATTCTTATCGCAACGCACGGACGTTCTGGAATAAGCCGCTGGGTGCGGGGGAGTATTGCCGACATGGTCCTGCGTTTTTCACGTGTTCCGGTTTTAATGGTTCCGGCTGACGACACAATGAGCAGAAGTAAGTTATAGAGATTTTTGTGACTTTCGTTTTGAAATCAACTAAATCCGGTGTAAATCCGGGTCCGGCCGAGCTTAAACGATTGAATTTAAATCGAATAGATTGTAAAAACAGGTCATTTTAATCTCTTACATTTTGATCCAGATCCATTGTCGGCTTTTTAGCGAAAGAGCCATCTGCCTGGGTTGCACCCTACAAGTGATGAAAAGGAGGACAAACGATGAAGATAGGATTTATCGGTATCGGTATTATGGGCGCGCCCATGGCCGAGCGCCTGCTGGACGGCGGCCACGAACTGTTTGTCAACGACATCAATCCCATTCTCCAGGCGCTTCTGGATAAAGGCGCTACGGTGGTGGAATCTGCCCGGGAGGCTGCGGAGGCGGGGGAGGTCGTCATTGTCATGGTCCCTGACACACCGAACGTGGAAGTGGTTCTGTTCGGGGAAAATGGCGTGGCCGACGGATTAAACAACAGCAAGATTGTTGTGGACATGAGCTCGATATCTCCGGTGGAGACAAAGGAATTTGCCGAAAAGATCAATGCCCTGGGCTGCAGTTATCTGGATGCGCCGGTATCGGGCGGCGAGGTGGGCGCCAAAGCCGGGACGTTGACCATCATGGTGGGCGGAGATCAGGCGACCTTCGACAAGGTCAAGCCCTTGTTCGAATTGATGGGCCAGAATATCACCCTGGTCGGAAAAAACGGTGATGGTCAGACTTGCAAGGTGGCCAACCAGATTATTGTGGCACTAACCATCGAGGCGGTGGCTGAAGCGCTGCTATTCGCATCCAAGGCAGGCGCCGATCCGGCGAAGGTTCGGGAGGCGCTGATGGGCGGTTTCGCATCCTCCAAGATTCTCGAAATTCACGGCGAGCGGATGATCAAGCGGACGTTCGACCCCGGTTTCCGCATCACCCTTCACCAAAAGGATCTGAACCTGGCCCTGTCCAACGCACGCAAGCTTCAAATGGCCCTGCCCAACACCGCCACCGCTCAGGAACTCTTCAACAGCGTGGCCGCCCAGGGAGACAGCGGGTTGGACCACTCTGCCATGGTCCTGGCCCTTGAGAAACTGGCAGAACATAAAGTTTGCGGATAGGTATATTGTAGATTTGCCATGTGACGGCGGGGATTTTGTTTAACAGACCCGAAAAAAT
>CAMYNZ010000151.1 GCA_947259865.1 uncultured Desulfobacterales bacterium
TACGATAGCCATCGAGCGTACTTTACGATTGACATCCAGATCGATCGTATCACCGTATTCCACAAGGAGACCCTGATCACCGGTAATGCGGTACCTGGCTTTTGTAAACAAATCTTCGACCATCGTACATCCATCCCCTTCAAGTTACAGTATTTGAAGGATCAAAGAGAATTTGCACCTCCAACCTAATGTTTAATGTCGAGTCGCTGTTCTTTTGCCAGGATCCCTTATGCATGAGTTTGCACGGTGCAGTCGCTGATGATTCATGCAGCGACCACCCATCATTTTATCCTGGCCGGAGCCGATCGAAACATATTTTCGGTAATTGCTAAAGCCGGTTGAACTAAATATCTTTAGGCCGCGGCCATCGGAGCAAGGCTCACTCCCTCTGCTTCCAGGGTTTCTCGGATATTTTTTACGAGATCAACGGCCGTAGGGGTATCTCCATGAACACACAGGGTCTGAACCTTCAAGGGTATGCTCGAGCCGTCAACTGCAACAACATTGCCTTCTTTGGCCATCCGTAAGGCCCGTTCGGAAACCGCTTGCGGGTCTTTGATAACCGCCCCCGGCAATCGCCTTGATACCAGCGTGCCCTCAGGCGTGTAGGCGCGATCAGGAAAAGCCTCATAAACTACCTTAAGTCCCACATCTTGGCCGATACGCGTCATAAGTTTTCCTTTTGCCCCGGCTAATGCCACGAACATTAAACCGGAACCCACACTGACAATGGCTTCAGCAATGGCCCGGGCGACATCCTCATTTTCCACGGCTGTTAGATAAAGTGCGCCGTGAGGTTTGACGTGGCGTAATGCCGTACCATTGACTTTGCAAACAGCTTCAAGCGCACCTATCTGGCAAACCAGATATTTTCGAATCTCATTGGGCGTGCAGTCCATATTTCTGCGGCCGAATCCGAGCAAATCCGGATATCCCGGATGGGCACCGACACCCACTCCTCGTTCTACCGCCATTTTTACAGTTGTGTCCATGACGAGGGGATCACCGGCGTGCCAGCCGCAGGCAATATTGGCCGAGGTGATATACTGGATGACCTCGTCATCCATACCCAGCTTGTAGGCTCCAAAACTCTCGCCCATGTCACAGTTCAAATCTATGGTTTTCACGCAAAACCTCCTTTTAGACTTATTTCCGGGACATGCATCTCGAATCCGCCTTAAAAATAATACCCACCGTTATGAGTTGAGCCCTTTTGACGGTTTATCGGTAAAAAACAAATTGCGAAATAATTCCTGTTTTTACAGGCTCTATCCGTCAAAGGCAGACTTAAACGGCCAGCCTGCTTGGTGATCAATCATATTATGGAATCTGACGCCAAAAGCAAGTGTAATTTTGAGGGTAAAAACTAGGCAGAGGTTCTTAAAATAACCTTCCAATTTTCAGAAGATATCGTGTATTTCATGTGAGCTGAAATACTGTGGTAGTCAATCAAAACATGGGCTTCAAGCTCAGTGTATTTGATTTATCCTTGACACTGAATCATCTATTTTTTATTAGCAGGGTGCTGACGGACTTTTGGTCACCTTCAAAAAGGGCCTTTACATTGCAATTTAGACAATCATACCAGGCGGTTTCGTATGGTTGACCCGGTGGCCGAAATTATCAGCGGCTCTTTTAACTTTCTCAAAGGGAGGAAATCATGAAAAAAGTTTTGGTTTTATTGTTTTCTCTGATGTTCCTGATGGTTGGTGTTTCCGGTGCTTTTGCCAAGACAAAATGGGATTTGCATCTCAATTATCCTGCCGGCAACTTCCACTCCCAGGGTGCCCAGCGCTTTGCCGACAGAGTAAAGGAAGCGACCAACGGCGAACTCACGATTGTTCTTCATCCCGGATCCTCACTGGGCTTCAAGGGGCCCGAATTGCTGCGGGCTGTTGCCGAGGGACAGCTTCGCGCGGCTGAAGTCCCAACAGGCATGGTGGAAGGGGATGCGCCGGTTCTGGCCCTGACAGCCCAGCCTTTCATTTCCACCAACGCCTTTGAGCAACGCCTGCTTTATCAGCTGGCCAAACCGACTTACACCAAAGTGCTCAAAAAATTTAACCAGTTTACGCTTTATTCTTCGGTATGGCCATTTTCCGGGATCTACACCCAGCGTACCGTCCGTTCAGCCGGCGACCTCAAAGGCCTCAAGATGAGAGTGTATGATGGAACGGGGCTGGCTTTCGGTAAATCTACCGGTATTGCCGCCCGCAAAATGCCCTTCAGTGAGGTGTATCCGGCCATGAAAGCCGGATTGCTGGACTCCATGTACACTTCGTCCGTTTCCGGAGTTGATGCCAAGGCCTGGGAGGTGCTCAAGTATTTCACGCCCATCAATATTGTGGGCCCGGTGAATATGATCAACGTAAATATCGATGCCTGGAATAAACTGCCGGCCGATATCCAAAAAAAAGTTGTGGAGATCGCAACCCAGATGGAAGACGAGATGTGGAACCTGGCCGGTGACATGGACCGCAAAAGTAGAGCCACCCTGCTTGGTAACGGCATGGTTGTCGATCCGGTCAGCGTCGATTTTCGTTCGGAATTGAATGAAATTGGAAATGATCTGCGCAGCACCTGGGCCAAAAAGGCGGGCAAGGATGCACAGAAAATCTTGAAACAGTATTACAAGATAACCGGCCGTTAAACCGGCTGGGTCGCAATTGGCAAAACCAACCATATTACTGTCTCCGTCATTCCGGTCCCTGATCAAGTCCGGGATGACGGACCCGTGGTTCGACTGGCTCACCACCCTGAGCAAAGTCGAAGGGGAATCCATCGCTTTATCATAGTGTTACGCTACTGGATGACGGATCCGGAACCGGCATGACAAACACAAACAAAACACTTTTTTGAATTATGACACAGTCCCTAAACCGGTTGGGCTGGTTTGCTGTATAAATCCTGAATGCAAATGAGCGAGGTTGGTAATCCTGGGTACCGATCTCGCTCTTGCGTTCAAACCCCAATGGCCTCGTAATGAATACCCTGATTGAATTTATAGAGAAATTGAGTGTCTGGATGGCCAGGATTTCTGCTGTATTTCTGGGGCTGATGGCCCTGTTGATACTGATTGAAATCTTGCTCTGGAATACGATTCAAAAAACCACCCTCATTGCCGATGAATACTGCGCCTATGGCCTGGCAGCCATCATCTTTTTGGGTGCAGGATATTGCCTCAAGGAGAAGGGACATATCCGGATTACCCTCCTGTTGGGCTTTTTACCGCCAAAGCTGTCGCGCATGATCACCTTCGCGGCAACGGGTGTGACCACTCTCTTTATGGGATATCTGTGGTGGTATCTTTTCAAAATGGTGGGATCGGCCATACGTTATAACTCCACATCGGGTACGCTTACCAATACCCCATTGTGGATTCCGCAAACGGTAATGCTCATTGGTGCGGCCTGCTTTTTAATTCAACTGGCGGGCACCACAATTAAAACCTACAGCGCCATCGAAACCGAGGACGAAGTGGTATAGTGGATGCCAGCATGACCATAATGTCTCTTGTAGTTTTCGGGGTGCTATTCCTGACCCTGGGTGCCGGAATTTGGGTGGGATTTTCGCTTTTCATGGTGGGCTTTGTGGGTATGCTGATATTCAGCCCATTGCCGGCCGGAAACAATATGGCCTCTTCTCTGTGGTCAACTGTGGAAAAATGGGAATACGTGGCATTACCATTGTTTATTCTCATGGGTGAAATTCTATATCGATCCGGCATCTCGGAAAAGCTTTTTAAGTCCCTCGTTCCCTGGCTTTACCGCCTGCCCGGGGGTCTGTTGTTGATGAACATTATATCCTGTACGCTCTTCGCGGCCGTGTCCGGCTCAAGTGCCGCTACGACGGCCACGGTGGGCCGTATCACCCTGGCCGAGTTTGAAAAACTGGGCTACGACCGCCGCATTGCGATGGGATCTCTGGCAGGCGCGGGTACGCTGGGTTTTCTGATTCCACCTTCCCTTATTATGATCGTATACGCAATCCTGGCCGAGGTATCCATCGGTAAAATGTTTATGGCCGGAATTCTGCCGGGTCTGCTACTTTCGGGAATTTACTCGAGTTATATCATATACCGCGGAATACGGAATCCTGAAATCGCTCCCAGCGCTAAAGAATCATATAGCTGGAAAGAACGTATCGTGGCCCTTAAGGACCTGGCCCCCACAATCATTTTGATTCTCATGGTATTGGGTAGTATTTATGCGGGCGTTGCCACACCAACCGAGGCTGCTGCCCTGGGCGTTTTGGGCGCGGCGGCATTTGCGCTTCTCAACCGGCGTATGAATTTGAATATTTTGTTCGAGTGCCTGATGGGCGCTGTCAAGACCAATGCTATGATTATGTTGATCGTGGTTGGTGCGGGATTTTTGTCCCGGGTGATGGGTTTTTTGGGAATTCCCATGGCTATTACGAGGGCCATTACGGAAATGAACCTGTCACCATATATGCTTATGATTCTTCTGGGTGTGGTTTATGTCATTCTGGGATGCCTGCTGGATGGATTTTCGATTGTGGTCATGAGTTTACCCATTGCATTACCCATGGTGGTTGCTGCCGGTTTTGATCCGATTTGGTTCGGGATTTATCTCATTTTAATGGTTGAAGTGAGCCAGATCACTCCTCCGGTGGGTTTTAATCTTTTTGTCATCCAGGGATTGACCGGTGAACCCATAGTGAATATCGCGAGGTATGCACTCCCTTTTTTCTTCCTCATGTTGCTTACGACCGCGATTCTGACCATTTTTCCGGAGATCGCCTTATACCTTCCTCGTTTAATGATAGCTAAATAGGAGGTGATTTTAATGACACCAATGCTGCTGCAGGAAAAATCTTGGAAAGACGTGGAAGCGTACCTGAAGTCCGACGACCGTATTCTCATGCCCATCGGCAGTACCGAGCAACACGGTTCTTTTGCTCCGCTGGGAACCGATACTTATGTGGCTCTTGCGCTGGCCGATGATGCCAGTAAAAAAGCAGGTGTATTGTGTGCCCCGCCCTTATGGTTTGGCTGGAGCCCCCACCACCTGGTGCGACCGGGTTCAATCAGCATACGGGCTGAAGTGCTGATAGAAGTCCTTTACGACGCTATCGAATCTTTGGCCACGCATGGCTTTAAAAATTTTGTGGTAATCAACGGGCATCGCATCGTAAATATTTCCTGGATGCAAATTGCAGCCGAACGCGCCCAACGCAAATTGAAGGTCAAGGTCGTCATCTTTGACCCGGCGTATATGTCCAAGGAAATTGTGGGGCAACTGGAATTCGGTCCCATCGGCCATGCTGAAGATATAGAGATTTCACATATGCTATTCCGTCATCCCGATCTGGTGCATGTCGAACAGGCCCGTGACAATCCTCATCAAACCAAAGCCCTTTATCATCTCGACCCGCATGATCCCCGGGACACGCTGTGTTACGTTCCCGCCACCCGGGAGGATTTACAGAAAGTCTACCAGGATACCGGGGACACCATAGGAGGGAGTCCCAGCCATTCATCGCCCCAGAAAGGAGAGCGGTATCACAAGCACCTGGTGGGTCGACTCATAGAAGTCCTGGAACAAATGAAACCATAGACGGCAGCGGGAATTATCAAAACCGGCGCGTGAAGTGGTTTCACAAGAAAGGAGACCGATCATTGAGCCCCAGTGTATATAAAATTACCGCACCCCTCATGGGAACATATTACGATAAACCCGGCCCTGGCGAAGCGGCCTTTGTAAAAGTCGGCCAAAAGATAAAGGCTTCGGAGGTTGTCTGTATAATTGAATCTATGAAATTATTCACTGAGATCCGCGCGGATCAGGGCGGAACGCTAAAAAAAATACTGGTTGAAAACGAAGAACCCGTCATGAAAAATCAGGATCTGATGGAAATCGAATTGGATGGGTAAATCATCAGTCCCGCGACTCGACTGAGGGTTTCGAGTGAGCCTCAGCCGAACTTTTTGCCGAAGTCCGGCAACAGGACTGATGATTCATTCCGTTGCCATGCCAAAAAGAGGTGTTCACCGTTATGTTTAAAAAGGTATTGATTGCCAATCGGGGCGAAATTGCTCTTAGAATAATTCGGGCCTGTAAAGAAATGGATATCCGGACAGTGGCTGTTTTTTCCGAGGCCGACCGTGATTCTCTGCCGGTTCAATACGCTGATGAGGCAGTTCATATCGGGCCTGCGCTGGCCAGAAAAAGTTATTTGAATATTGACAACATTATAAAAACCGCAAAAGAGGCCGGGGCCGATGCGATTCCCCCGGGCTATGGATTTCTGGCTGAAAATGACGCTTTTGCCGGAGCGTGCGATGATAATGGTCTGTCGTTTATCGGTCCTTCAGCTGAATGTATCGCCCGAGCCGGCAATAAATCCCAGGCTCGAAAAATAGTGAGTGATTTGGGGGTTCCGATAATTCCGGGCAGTGACGGCAATATTTGCTCCGCGGATGAAGCCTGCCAAATTGCCGAGAACATGGGCTATCCGGTTATCTTAAAAGCTTCCGGGGGCGGGGGCGGACGCGGTATGCGGATCGCTGGAACCCAGCCAGAGCTGATCGAAGCCTTCTCAATTGCTTCCGGCGAAGCCCGGGCGGGTTTTGGGAATCCGGACCTTTATCTTGAAAAATATATTGAAGAACCGCGACACATAGAAGTCCAGCTGATCGGTGATAACCACAATAATTATGTCTATCTTTACGAGCGGGAGTGCAGTATTCAAAAAAGATACCAGAAACTGATCGAAGAGGCCCCTTCACCCCTGGTCGACGAAAAGCTGAGAAAACAGCTGGGAAATACGGCAATTCTGATCGCACGGTCAATCGGTTATTCTAACGCCGGTACCATCGAGTTTTTGATCGACGGGCAAAAAAATTATTACTTTATGGAAGTCAACGCGCGCATACAGGTTGAACATCCGGTAACCGAGCTGGTCACCGGCATCGATTTGGTTCAACAACAAATTCAAATCGCTGCCGGGCACAAGTTGCCGTTCAAACAGAAAGATATCCCCCTGAACGGTTGGTCGATAGAATGCCGGATAAATGCGGCCGATCCCGATGAAAACTTCGCGCCCAGCCCCGGGACTATCACCGATCTTGTATTACCCGGTGGCCCGGGGGTGAGGGTGGATAGTCATATCTTCAATAATTATGAAATTTCACCTTTTTATGATTCCCTGATTGGCAAGCTTATCGTTTGGGGGTGTGATCGCCACATGGCCGTTAAAAGGATGCGCCGGGCTTTGTCCGAATTTCAGATAAACGGCATAAAGGTCACCATCCCTTTTTACATAAAAATTTTTCAAAATCAGGATTTTATTGCGGGAAATATTGACACTCATTTTATAGAACGGTTCTTGAGCAGACCCTAGAAGCCATCTCAAAAATAATAGATCGCGTTCGGAGCATAGACCTAGTGGCTGGCCTGCGACGAGCTCAGCCGAGTCGAAGCCACTCCCACCAATTATTAAACACCATGGTGTTTTCTAAACCCCATCCAATATGAATTGTGGGAGCGGCATCTTGCCGCGATTAATTGGACGATAGCCCACCGGAGTGTGGATAAATCCGCCAGAGTACTCTGGCGGATAAAATGCATTTGTGAGATAGATTCTAGATTTGGTTTACCATAAAAAAAGGGAACAGGTTAACCCTATTCCCTTTATTAAAATGCACAAAGTCCGTGTTATCGTTTTGAGAACTGGAACCTTGCCCGGGCACCTCGCTGGCCGTACTTCTTTCTTTCCTTTGCCCTGGGATCACGTTTAACAAATCCGGCTTTTTTCAATACCAACCGGAGATCCGGATCAGCCTGAATGAGAGCTCTGGTAATGCCATGCCGGATGGCACCCGTCTGGCCTGAAATGCCCCCGCCCATCACACGGACTTTCACGTCATAGGAGCCGGAGGTGTTGGTCAAAACAAAGGGTTGCATCATATCAGTTCTGGCATTCTCCAGCTTGAAATAATCATCCATGGGCCGATTATTGATGATAACCTCACCGTTACCCGGTTTTAGCCAGGTCCTGGCTATTGCCGTTTTTCGTTTTCCGGTTGCATAATATATGTTTTCTTTGTTCATTTAAATCCCCTGTGTTCCGGGCTTGACCCGGCCCGGGTTATAGATCAAAACTTCGGGTTGTTGTGCTTCATGCGGATTTTTATTGCCGGTATACACCTTTAACTTTTTATTAAGCTTTCTGCCAAGCCTGTTTTTGGGCAGCATGCCTTTAACCGCAAAACGTATAAGATCTTCCGGTCGTTTTTCCAGAAGCTTTCTGGCCGTTATCGACTTGAGGCCGCCAATATAACCGCTGTGTCGGTAATACGTCTTTTGGTCCCATTTTCTACCCGTCAAGACGATTTTCTCCGCATTGATTACCACCACCCAATCACCAATATCGGTATGGGGTGTGTAAAGCGGGTTGTGCTTGCCCCTGAGACGTGCGGCAATCATCGAGGCCAGTCTGCCCAGAACCGCTCCTTCCGCATCAACCAGCCACCATTTACCCTGGTTGTCGGATCTTTTGGCACTATATGTGTATTTTTTCACGATTATGCACTCCTAAACAAAAGAATCTG
>CAMYNZ010000152.1 GCA_947259865.1 uncultured Desulfobacterales bacterium
CACAGCCGTTCATACGTCAGCTCACAGGCTTATAAGGGCATCACCCGGATTTTCATCATATTGGACTCCATGTCCCGCCAGCCGTCCGGTTCTTTTCTGGTGGTCATGCCGGCCCAGCCCATTGGAAAAAGCGCCAGGCCTTTTATGCCCTGATCCACCAACAAGTCATCCACCATCTTATTGACCCAGCCGCCCTGTTTGTAAGCTTTCTTGGCCTCTTTGGTGTTGGTGAAAAGGTAGGGCATGTAGTAACCGATGTTCAGCCGGGGGTCATAGGTGGGGGCCAGGGGTTGCAGCGCCATTTGATAGTCTCCGCGCATAACCCGCTCATGGCACTCGACCCAGTCACAGAGCGTGCCACCCGAGTAAATGGTGATATCAATGCGGCCTTCTGTTTTTACCTTTACCTCATTGGCAAAAGCGGTAGCGCGCCGGTGTCCATCGCTGTCTTCCGGCATGACTTGCGTCAAGCGCCATTTATATTTTTTGGCAGATACATCGGGCGCCCATCCAAGCCCTAATACCATAATAAATACGACAGAAATCGCCACTAAGATTTGCCACTTTCTGATCATGATTTACCTCCTTTGGTTGATATGTCCGGCAAAAACCGGGGCTGCAAGGGGGAGCGACAACCATTTTAAGCCCTCTCTTTTTGCCATATAGAAAGCAAAAAACCGCGGACATTGTGTGTTGTCCACGGCTCTTATACCGCATCTATTTCACTATGGTATTCAGATAAACAGGTTTCCATTGGCAATAATCTTTAATGACCCTTGCGTCAACTTACATTCGGATACGGTAAGTATACAATTCTTTTGTCATTCAAAAATACTGCGCATCATTATGTTGCCTTATTCACTGGCACGTTAACTGTGTCAGCTCTTAGTTGTCAAGTTGTTTTTTATTGATCAATTTCGCTAGGATTGACGGGCAGACCGGTTTTTATGACCGTGCAAATGTATTTGGGTAACAGCCCCTCAATCAACGATTGCCGGGCTCACAAGGTTCCCCGTACATTTTTGCTTGTTTTTATTGGCATCACCTATAAGATAGGCCAACACGATCATGCGCAAAACGAATTATATCAAGAATGGACCCGGGGTTATGCATCAAATGGAAAAATTTTTGGCAGCCAGAACCCATGAGGTCGAATGGTCCGGAATTCGACTTATGTTTGCCCTGGCCGATGAAATGCCGGATGTTGTGAATTTAGGTATCGGACAGCCCGATTTTGACACACCCGAATTTATCCGGGAGGCGGCCAAAAGGGCCCTGGATGAGGGCTATACCCGCTATCCACCGGCCAAAGGGTTTGTGGACCTACGGCAAGCTATCGCCAAAAAATTGAAAAGAGAAAACAATATTGAGGCCGACCCGGATACTGAAATTTTTGTCAGCGTCGGGGCGATGCAGGGCATCTTCAACACGGCCCTGCATTTGCTGGATCCGGCCGATGAAGTGATCGTTATCGACCCGGGTTATGATTATTATTCTCAGATAAGGCTGTTTGGCGGTACACCGGTCCGGGTGGCGGCTTATGAAAAAAACGGCTTCAAAGTCGATCCGGATGACATCCAAAAAGCCATCACCGACAAAACCAAATTGATGATCATCAATACGCCCTCAAATCCCACCGGCGCGATACTGAATACAAAAATCCTTCAGGCCATTTCAAATTTGGCCCGGCAGCACAGCATCGTTGTCCTGTCTGACGAGCCCTATGAAAGCATCATTTTTGACGGACAAAAGCATGTCGGCCTTGCAAGCTTTGACGGCATGAAGGCGCTAACGATTTCCGCATTTACCCTGTCCAAAACCTATGCCATGACCGGCTGGCGGGTGGGATATGTGGTGGCCCCCAAACCTTTCATCGATGAAATGGAAAAGCTCATGGAACACATGGTCTCGGGGGTCACGGCAGTGGCCCAAAGAGCAGCCTTGGCGGCCCTAACAGGATCCCAGGCCTGTGTGGCTGAAATGCTCGGGGCCTACGAAAGAAGGAGAAAAATTATATACGAGGGCCTCAATGCAATCGATGGCGTGTCGTGTTTATTACCGCCTTCTACCTTTTATGCCTTTCCGAACGTCTCCGGCCTCGGCCAGACTTCCTGGGATCTGTCAAAATACCTGGTTAAGAAACATCGGGTTGCCGTGGTTCCCGGAAGCATCTTTGGCGAAAATGGTGAGGGGTACCTTCGTATTTCATTTGCGATGAATTCACAGACCCTCAAAGAAGGCGTCCGTCGGATAAAAAAAGGGCTGGAAGCCCTATAAAGAAAAACCGGTTGCGAAGGATCACAGGTCTTGATCTTAACGGGATGTTGCCCAAATTCATTTGAACGGTCTTTAAAAGGATTTTGCCATAAGCGGTGAAAAGAAAAAGGGCGGGTATATCCCGCCCCTTAACTAATGGAGGTTTTTAAATGCCAAATGGCATCAGTTTGAAACAAGAGGCGGCACCCACCGACCCATGGCATTAGATCCGTTAGCAACCGCCTCCCAGGAAAGAGATTAAAGCACATGCGGTGGTTCCTGAAGGCGAGGGACCACCCGCATATCAAGGAATACACGACAAGGAAAGGGGGCTGTCGCATATTCAAGAGGTAAAATAGCCTCCCCAAAAAATTATGTCAAGAAAAAAATTACGACAAAGTGGTATTTTTTTATACGCTGAATATGATGTTAATTTTCTGAAATTATTATGAATATACAGATACCTAACAAACTAAGTTTTTACAAAATACAACTTGACCGATTTGCTTCACGGCAGGCCCCGCCCTTCGGAAGGGGGAGCTTTAAATTATCAATGCAAATTTGAATATAGGCAGGATCGAACGAAGTAAAATGCTGTGATTATTGATACCTGTGCGCAAAGATAAAGTTTGAATACTAGCAACCGTTACATGTAATTATCGGAGGATTACATCATGGTGAATCAACAGTTAACTGAAGCGGCCAAACACACAGCCTTAAAAAATGGTGCCGATCTCGTTGGGGTGGTCAACATTAGGTCTATTCCGGAACATGCCAAGGATATTTCCAGGATATTGCCGGAAGCCGAAAGTATTGTGGTAGTGGCTTCAAAGCATAGTTTGGCGGCATTGCGTTCCAATAACATCCAGATGGGACAATTTGACACCATTCATACGTATACGGAGTGTGCCCGGGCGGCGCATAGAGTGGGTCGGTTTCTCGAATCAAAAGGTTTTCCTTCGGTAGCAGTCCCCGCTTTTATACCGATCGATATGACGGAACCTAAAAAGGGAATGCGTGGAGAGATTTGCTGGCGCAAAGCAGGCGTAAAAGCCGGCCTGGGTTCATACGGAGAAAACGGTTTGCTGGTTACGAAAGAGTTTGGATCAGCAATTCGCATTTCAGGGCTTCTGACATCGGCGGACCTCGATGCAGATCGTACCTCAGTTGAGGATGCCTGCGATCACTGCCTGCGCTGTATAGACGCATGTCCGGTAAACGCTTTAAGCGGAAACGGGCGCACAAATAAGAAAAAATGCGGTGACGAGATTTTTAAATATGGTTTCCGTTATTTTACCGGCTTTATGCAGGATCTAATACAAAAGCCGAAATCTGAAATGAAGGAGATATTAAAGGGCCATGGATTGAGAGAGATGTGGCAAACTTTTATGACAGGTAACTACTATTATTGTTTTCAGTGTCAGTCACAGTGCCCGGCAACGCTGTTGCCTCAAATAGATCGGTAGTTACCATTCCAATAAAACTTTGCCGGCCTGACCCAACCGCATCACGTCGAATGCTTCCTGATATTGATCAATGTGAAACCGATGGGTGATGACGGAGGAGACGTCCAGGTCCCCCTGCAGCATGGTGGCCATCTTGTACCAGGTTTCGAACATCTCGCGGCCGTAAATCCCTTTTAGCCATAATCCCTTGATAACGATCTGAGTCATGTCCACCGTGATGGCTTGCGGTGGAATACCCAGAAGAGCGATTTTTCCACCGTAGTTCATGTGGTCCACCATGTCCCCGAAAGCTTCAGGGTTGCCGGACATCTCGAGGCCCACGTCAAATCCTTCTTTCATGTCCAAGGCCTTCATGGTAGCAGCAATATTGTCCCGGGTGACATTGAGAGTCCGGGTGGCGCCCATTTTGCTCGCCAGGTCTAAGCGGTAGTCATTTACGTCGGTGATGACTACAAATCGGGCACCGACATTTTTGGCGATGGCCACGGCCATAATACCTATGGGCCCGGCGCCGGTGATCAACACATCTTCACCGACCAGATCGAATGAAAGGGTGGTGTGAGTGGCGTTGCCTAAAGGATCGAGGATTGCGGCAATGTCATCGCTGATGGTGTCAGGCACCTTGAAGACGTTGCCGGCCGGGATGCTGAGATATTCAGCAAAACAACCGGATCGGTTAACACCCACGCCGATTGTATTGCGACATAGATGACGTTTGCCCGCCCGGCAGTTGCGGCAGTAACCGCAGGTAATGTGGCCCTCACCCGATACGCGATCGCCCTTTTTTAAATCTTTTACCTCACTGCCCACCGATTCCACGGTACCGACAAATTCATGACCGATAATCATGGGCACCGAGATTGTATTCCGGGACCATTCGTCCCAATTATAGATATGGACATCGGTACCGCAGATGGCCGTTTTCACGATCTTGATCCGGATATCGTTGGGCCCGTAATCGGGCACAAGCGCCTCATCCATCCAGATTCCGACTTCGGGTTTACGTTTGGTGAGGACTTTCATGGATTTCATGGCCGCCTCCTTCAGTAACAGTCACTAAATGACCGTCGACTTTTTGCTACTAGACCTATCTCAAAAATAATTAAAGTGAGCAACAGATTTTCATCGCTTTATCAGGATTTTAATCAATTATGGGATACAAAACCAAATCGTACAGCCAAAAAACTGTCAACATGTTTTATAGGCTAAATTGATTGGGGACCGTCATCGTTAACTGAGGGGGGTGTGATGCAGCACGGCTTGGGTGCAACGGGTGAGGCTCTGTCTGTTGATACTGCACAATTACAAACCGGGGTTGTTAACGGGTTAGGCTGTCGCTGGTGAGAATTTTATTGATGGTAAAAAGAATGGAAATAGAAGCTGGTCGTCCGGTTTATGCGACAGAAAATTAATTTTGACTCAGGCCGTTTTTTTTACCTGGCTTTTGTCCAATACCTTTTGGACTGTATTTAAAAGCTCGGCCATACTAAACGGTTTGGCTAAAAAAGCCATGGCGCCCATTTTCAGGGCCTCTTGAACCGGGCCGTTTGATAAATTCCCGCTCACTATGATTATTTTGGCGTTGTGATTGGCGGCTATCAGTTTTTTCAGGCACCGCATTCCGCCAATTCCGGGTAACCCTAAATCCAAAAGTACGAGATCAACAGAAAATTTTGAATAAAGAGACATTCCTTCTTCGCCATTTCTGGCAGTAAAAACCGTGTACCCGTAACGTTGAAGAATTGCCTGGCCGATTTCTAAAATAGTGGCCTCATCATCAATGATCAAGATGGTTTTGCTTTTCTTCCTGCCGGCGGACCTGTTTATAGGTTCGGCCTTTTTGATCGGCTGCCGGTCCTCATTGAAAGCCGGCAAATAAATATTAAATGTCGTACCTTCCCCTTCCGCGCTGGTACATTCAACAAAACCGTCATGATTTTTTACAACCCCGTAAACCATCGCTAAACCGAGCCCGGAGTTTTTTGTGTTTTTTTTGGTCGTAAAAAAGGGCTCGTAGATATGATTTAACCATTGAAAAGGGATGCCGCTGCCATTATCGGATACGGTCAAACGGACATAGTCATTTTGTGGCAAGTATATAACTTGTTTGATGTGAGAATTGTCATGCAATACATTTCGGGTTTGTACCTTAATTTCACCATTTTCAGATATTGCGTCCTGGGCGTTGAGAAATAGATTCAACAGGATTTGTTCGCATTGACCCGGATTGGCGTTGATGCACATCAGGTCATCAGCCAATGTGAGTTGAATGTCGATTGTTTCGGGTATCGATTGGCAGAAAAGTTTTTTTGCAGCTATTATTAATGAATTAAGATTTTGGAGTGAAAATAAGGGTTTGTTTACACCGCCGATATCCAGGAATTGTTCGGCGAATTCGCCGCCCTTTTGTATGTTTGATTTAATTTCAATTAAATTTTGATAATCGGGGCTATCATCATTTTTATCCATTAAAGCCAATTCAGTACATCTTAATAAAATGTGTAAAATATTGTTGAAATCGTGAGCGATTCTGCCGGAAAATGCGGCCAATGCATCCATTTTCTGGATAAGACAGGCATGCTCTTCCAACTTATGGTGCAGATTTAATTCAGCCTTTAGTGACCGATTTTCTTCCTTGAGCCGGTCAATTATCAATTGTAACTGTTGAACCGCTGTTGAATGCATCCAGGTCCCTCATGAGGTTGTGCGTGTGACTGTCTTGAATTCGCGAGAAAAGGCGTTACAACAGATTTTTTGAGAAACATATTACAACCATGGATTGCGTGTTGCGCGCTCCAAAACATGAAAAAGATCCTGCAGACATTGCAGATGGAACAATTATTTATAGCAATTGTTATGCCACAGATATATATCCCAATTTTATAGCATTATTTGATAGATAGCGATGCTGGTCAGGGATAGGTTATAGTTGAGGTGCACATCTTTTCGTGCAGATCGGGCTGATTGGCAGGTATAGATTTAAAAGTGAGGGGGTGAGTATATAACATTGTTAATTGATAGCGAAATCCATGGCAAAATGCAGATCGATAAAATCGATAGAAAGCAAACCCTTGCGCCCTTGAGTCCTGGGACTATTTTCTCCAATCATTTTTCGGCTTCGATCTTGATATTCAACGATTTTATTTTCTGGATCAGTGTGTTTCTGTGTATCTTGAGCATCCGGGCCGTTTTGGTTTGATTCCAATTGGATATCCTCAATGCCCGTAATATGTAGCGGCGTTCAAATATGTGTCGCGCCTGCATTAACCCTTCGTCAACAGGTCCGGCTTCATTCGCAGAAGGATCATTCAGCAGAAGATCAAAAGGCAGATCCTTGACATCAATCCAGCGCTCATTGGATCTGAGTACAACCAGTCTTTCGATGAGGTTTTCCAGTTCACGAATATTTCCGGGCCATGGATAGGCTTCCAGAATATCCATGGCTTCACGGGTAATGCCTTCGATGGCCTGGTTTAATTGGCGACTAAATCTGTCCAGAAAAAAATTGGCCAGCAGTGGAATGTCACCCTGACGCTGGCGCAGGGGCGGCAGTTCTATGGGAATGACGTTAAGCCTGAAATATAGGTCCTCTCGAAATCGATTTTTCTGAACCATTTTTCTTAAGGAAATGTTTGAAGCCGCAATCATTCTAACATCAACTTTAATGGCCCGGTGGCTTCCCACACGGGTGAATTCGCGTTCTTGCAAAAAGCGCAGCAGCTTGGCCTGTAATTCAAGCTTTAAATTGGCCACTTCATCCAGAAACACGGTTCCGCTGTTGGCATATTCAAATTTGCCGATTGCTCGGCTGTGCGCTCCGGTAAATGCCCCCTTTTCATGGCCAAACAATTCGCTCTCGATCAGTTCTGGCGGTATGGCGGCACAATTGATGGCCACAAAAGGTTTGGCAGAACGCGGGCTTTGATAATGTAAAGCGCGGGCAACCAGCTCTTTTCCCGTTCCGCTTTCACCCGTAATCAGTATATTGCTGGAAGCATTGGCTAACTTTTTGATCAATGAGAAAACGGCTTTCATTGGTCGGGATTGACCGATAATCTGATTTTCCCCGGTTTTAAATGCCACCTCAGATCGCAGATAGCGAACTTCCAGTTCCAGAGATCGTTTCTGCATCACCCGTTCAATTGTGGTTAGGATGTTCACAGGATCAAATGGTTTGGTGATGTAATCATAAGCGCCGGATTTTATGGAAGCTGTGGCTTCGTGAGCCCGATCCGTAGCCGATACCATGATAACGTCAATTGACCGATCATGCCTTTTGATTCTATCAAGGGTCTCTATTCCGTTCATCCCTGGCATGACCAGGTCCAGAAGAACCAAATCAAATACTTCATCTTTGATTTTTTTTATAGCCGTCTGTCCGTCCTTGACACAAACAACATCGTAGTCATCCTCGAGAATTTCCTCGAGGGATTCCCTCGTTCCCTGGTCATCGTCAACAATCATGATGCGGGCGTGATGAGAGAATTGTTCAGTTGCCATCATACCTCCCTCAATTTCATTTTAACCCGATCTTCTCGATACAATCGCCTTGGGCTGGTGTTGAGACTGCACAAGTTTATATGCACTAAACATTAATATGTGCAACCCGTATGATTGTATACCTTCTCCGGATTCACGGGTATGATTTTTGTCGAGAATACTTTATTGTGTGCGGCTTGTTGCCGGCCCATCGCCAGGCCGCGGTCCATGGTAGTTAAAAAAGGTTTAAACTTCAAATTCTTATAAGATTTATACCACAACGAAACTATTGGCACGCGCCTTGCTCATCCTCCACATGAAGTGGTTAAAGCCTTTGCTTTTTAATACATCAACATTCAATT
>CAMYNZ010000153.1 GCA_947259865.1 uncultured Desulfobacterales bacterium
AAGTGATAATATGCTGGTAAACTAGGAAAGGCCAGATCCCTGCTCGCAACGCGGAACCCAGAACCCAGAACCCAGAACCCGGAACCCATACCAGGAGCCACAGGACATGCTGAGTCCTAAAAAAGTAAAATTTCGCAAGCAACAAAAAGGTAGAATGAGGGGAACCGCTCGTAGAGGTTCGCAATTGAATTTCGGTGAATTCGGATTGCAGGCTATTGAGTGCGGTACCATTAGCGCCAGACAGATTGAGGCTGCTCGGATTGCTATGACGCGGCATGTTAAACGGGGCGCGCGTATCTGGATACGGATTTTTCCGGACAAGCCGTTTACAAAAAAACCGGCCGAAGTCAGAATGGGGAAAGGCAAAGGGGCTCCCGAAGGCTGGGTTGCGGTTGTTCGCCCCGGCAGAATCCTTTATGAAATGGAGGGGGTACCCAGGGAAACGGCCAGCGAAGCGTTCAGGCTTGCTGCCCACAAGCTTGCCGTAAAAACAAAAGTTGTTGAGAGGAGCGACCTGTAATGAAAGCCAGCGAGATTAGGGAATTGACTCTGGAAGAAAGGCTGCAAAAGGTGGATGAACTCAAACAGCAGCTGTTTAACCTCCGGTTTCAACACGAAACGGGCCAGCTCGAAAATCCTCAAAAACTGAAACAGACGAAGCATGATATTGCACGCATGAAAACCATTATAAACCAAGAGGCAAGTAAAGATAAGGCCCAAAAAGAGTAGCTGCTGACATGAAAAAACGAGGAATTAAAAGACAGGTGGTGGGTACGGTTATCAGTGACAAGATGGATAAAACCGTAGTTGTCCAGGTTGAACGCTTGGTGAAGCACAGTGTTTACAAAAAATACGTTCGCAGACGGTCCAAGTTCGCGGCCCATGACGGGAACAACACCTCTCAGATCGGCGATAAGGTGATAATCACCGAAACCAGACCCCTTAGCAGAACCAAAAGATGGCGGGTGAGTAAAGTAGTCGAGAAGGCAGTTAAATTATAAAGGGAAATTTGGAAAATGATACAGGCGGAGTCGAAATTAACAGTTGCAGATAATTCAGGGGCGAAGATTCTGTATTGCATAAAAGTTCTTGGAGGCTCTCGCAGACGATATGCCAGCATAGGAGATATCATCGTCGTCAGTGTGAAAGAAGCTATCCCGAACGCCAAGGTAAAAAAAGGGGATGTTTTGAAGGCGGTTGTGGTTCGGACCAAGAAAGAAATCAGAAGACCCGACGGTTCATTCATACGATTTGATGACAATGCGGCCGTACTCATTACGGGGGCCAAAGAACCCATTGGTACGCGCATTTTCGGCCCTGTGGCCAGAGAGCTGCGGGCCAAAAGGTTTATGAAAATTATCTCATTAGCACCGGAGGTCTTATAAAGAAATGATTTTAAAACCATTTCTTGTGAAGACTTTCAGCAGGCTACCCTTGGGAGAAACAGCCCATGATGAAGGCTAAATGCAATATCAAAAAGGACGACAAGGTTAAGGTGATTGCCGGTAAGGATAAAGGTAAAATCGGTAAGGTATTGAAGGTTAACCGTAAAAAAAACAGGATCCTTGTCGAAAATATAAACATGATCAAACGGCACACCCGGCCCACTGCCAAATCCAAGCAAGGGGGAATCGTCGAGGGCGAAGCGACCCTGCCGTGGTCCAATGTGATGTTGATGTGCAGCAAATGTGTGCAGCCGACGCGTATCAAAATGCAGCGACTCGAGGATGGTAATAAAGTCCGGGTTTGCCATAAATGCAAAGAAATTATAGACAGTTAGGCCCAGCTGCCGGAGAAAAACAATGGCACAATTACAAGAATTTTACGAAAAAGCTGTGGTTCCCAAGCTCAACCAGAAATTTGGTTATAAAAATCCGATGCAGGTTCCCCGGCTAAAGAAAATAGTATTGAACATGGGTCTGGGAGAAGCGATTCATAATATTAAAATGCTGGATTCCGGTGCCGAGGAGCTGACCATTATATCGGGTCAGAAACCCGTTATCACCCGTGCCAGAAGATCGATTGCAGCCTTTAAACTTAGAGAGGGTATGCCGATAGGCTGTATGGTGACGCTGCGTCGCAGACGGATGTATGACTTTTATAATAAACTGGTCAACGCTGCGCTGCCGCGTGTTCGCGATTTTCGAGGTGTGTCCGGAAAAGCGCTGGATCGTCACGGCAACTATACCCTCGGTATCAAGGAGCAAATTATATTTCCCGAGATTGACTATGACAAGATTGAAAAAATTAAAGGACTTAACATAACCATCGTTACAACCGCCAACACCGATGAGGAAGGTAAAGAGCTTCTGCGTTTGCTGGGCATGCCCTTTAGTGTTTGGGCCCAAAACCCAGCAGCCGGCGTTCGATGAGGAGGAAAATTTGGCCAAAAAAGCGCTAAGAATAAAAGCGGCTAGAAAACCAAAGTTTAAGGTAAGGACTTATAATCGGTGCCCGATCTGCGGCAGACCCAGGGCCTATATAAGAAAATTTGGAATATGCCGAATTTGCTTTCGAAACTTTGCTTCACAGGGTAAATTGCCGGGCGTTATAAAATCCAGTTGGTAATAATCTACGGTTTTAAGTTTTAAGTGTTAAGTTTTAAGTATGATTGAACACCACTTAAGACCTAAAACCTAAAACTTAATACCTAAAACAGTTGTACGGAGACACAACAATGGCCACAAGCGATCCCATTGCAGACATGTTGACGCGCATACGAAATGCTGCCAGCGCAAAATTCAACAGGGTTGATATCCCCGGGTCAAGGGTGAAGAGTGAAATCGCAAAAATATTAAAATCTGAAGGGTATATCCGTAATTATAAATTTATCAAAGACGGCAAACAGGGGATTTTACGCCTGTACCTAAAATACGGGTCTGATCAGCAAAGTGTGATCTTTGGACTGGAACGGGTCAGTAAGCCCAGCCGACGCGTTTATCTCAAGAGCAGAGATATCAAGCCAATATTAAGCGGTCTGGGTATCTCAATATTGTCGACCTCCAAGGGCATGATGACCGATAAAAACGCCAGAAAGGAAAACATCGGCGGCGAGATACTCTGTAACATCTGGTAAAATGATTACTGGTTCAGGGTTCAAGGTTAAAAATTATGAATTAATGACACTTATTCGGATATATCTAACCGGGAACCATGAACCTGGAACGTTGAACCCATAAAGGAAAAAAGCATGTCTCGAGTAGGCAGAAAACCGATTTCAATACCGCAAAAGACAACCCTGACATATAAGGACCGGGTGCTGACGGTTCAGGGTGAAAAAGGCGCCCTAACCCGAGCGATCAATTCGGCAGTAGACTTGCAGATAAAAGACGGCATTGTTGATGTCATCATAATTTCCAACAACAAAACCAGCCGAGCGTTGCAGGGTCTCACCCGGACGTTGGTGGCCAATATGATCACCGGGGTAAACGCGGGATTTGAGCGTGTTTTGGAAATAAACGGTATCGGTTATCGCGCTGAATCGAAAGGCAATACCATTGTATTGAATCTCGGGTATTCAAACCCCGTAAATTTTGATCTGCCCGACGGTATTTCAGCATCCGTCGACCGCAATAATATGATAAAACTCACGGGAATCGACAAAGAAAAGCTGGGCCGCACAGCGGCAGCCATACGGCAATTAAGACCCCCGGAACCTTATAAGGGCAAGGGCATCAAATATATCGAGGAACGTATTCGCAGAAAAGCGGGCAAGGCCGGAACCAAGTAAAAGACAATGAAATAAAAATCGTTAATTCATAGGGGGTCCAGATAATGGGTACCTTGAACCCGAGAACACAATCCAGGATAAAAAGAAAGAAAAGAATTAGAAAAAGAGTTATCGGAACCTCGGAGCGTCCGAGACTCTGCGTATTTCGCAGTGCAAGACACATTTACGCTCAGGTCATCGACGATACCCGTGGTCACACCCTCACAGCGGCATCCACTGTGGAGAAAACCCTCAAAAAAAGTTCTGAAAAAGGGGGCAAAATGGTTGCGGCAAATCAAATCGGAAAAATGGTTGCCGAACGTGCAATCAAGCAAGGAATAAACAAGGTGGTTTTTGACCGCAATGGATTCCTCTATCACGGTCGGCTCAAAGCAGTTTCGGATGGTGCCCGTGAAGGTGGTTTGCAATTTTAGTTTTATGAAAACATTTTCAGTTTGGTAAAGGAGGCGGTTCCTTGTATAAGCAAGATACGGATGAAAATCAGCTTATCGATAAGGTGGTCCACATCAACCGGGTAGCAAAAGTCGTCAAAGGTGGGCGCAGATTCAGTTTCAGCGCGATCGTGGTGGTGGGTGATGGTGATGGTGCCGTCGGCTATGGACTCGGTAAGGCTGGTGAGGTTCCGGAGGCGATCCGGAAGGGCGTAGAAAAAGCCAAAAAAAACATGATTTCTGTTCCCCTGATAGATGGAACAATTCCTTACGAAATCATCGGTAAATTTGGTGCCGGCAGAGTCCTCTTAAAACCGGCATCTCCGGGTACCGGTGTTATTGCCGGTGGTGCTGTGAGAGCCGTTCTTGAATCTGTAGGCGTCCAGAACATTCTGACCAAGTGCATGGGAACCCATAATCCTCACAACGTCGTCAAGGCGACCATCGACGGACTCAGGCAGCTGCAGAGTCGCGAGCAGGTTGCCGCACGGCGCGGTATAAGTGTGGAAGACCTTTAATTCGCCAATTTAGAGGGGAATCATCAATGGCTGGTATGTTGAAAATCACGTTGATCAGGAGCATGATCGGAAGACCCGAAAAACATAGAAAAGTGTTGCGGGGCATGGGGCTGCGGAAGCTCAATAAGACTGTTGCACTTAAAGATACGCCTTCAACTCGGGGAATGATCAACACGGTCTCCCACCTGGTGGAAGTTGAGGAGAACTCAGATGAAGCTAAATGAATTGTCTCCGGCCAGCGGCTCACGCAAAAACCGCAAGCGACTGGGACGGGGTGTTGGCTCGGGCTGCGGCAAAACAGCCGGTCGGGGGACTAAAGGACAGAACAGCCGTTCGGGCGGTGGTGTCAGACCGGGTTATGAGGGCGGTCAGATGCCCATCCATCGAAGGTTACCCAAACGCGGCTTTACGAATATTTTCAGAAAAAAAGTCACCGCCGTAAATATTCGCGATCTGAAAAAATTTGAAGGCGGCAGCTTGGTCGATGCAGCCGCACTGGTGAAGATGGGAATTGTCAAAGGTAAAAGAGACGGAATCAAACTTTTGGGTCTGGGTGAAATAGATATTCCCCTTACCATCAAAGTCAACCAGGTAAGCAGTGGCGCCCGGGCTAAAATCGAAGCCGCTGGCGGGAGTATAGAGGTCGTATGATATGATTGGTGGCGGGTTCGGAAACATTTTTAAAATACCGGAGCTCAAGAAACGGATTATTTTTACCCTGGCGCTATTGGTTGTTTATCGTGTTGGCGTGCATGTTCCGGTTCCGGGGATTGACAGTGTTGCGCTTGCTGAAATTTTTGAGCGGGCCAAGGGAACCATACTGGGCATATTCAATATGTTCTCCGGCGGCGCATTGGAAAGGTTGTCTGTTTTTGCGCTCGGCATAATGCCTTACATCAGCGCATCGATTATTTTGCAGCTGATGACGGTCGTTATTCCCCATCTTGAGCGTTTAAAAAAGGAAGGCGAACAGGGACGCAAAAAGATTACCCAGTATACGCGCTATGGAACCGTCATTTTGAGTATTATCCAGGGTTTCGCCATAAGTGTGGGCCTCGAAAGAATGGGAGCTGTATTGAACCCGGGTTGGGACTTCAGGTTTCTGACCGTGATTACTTTGACCGCCGGGACCGCTTTTATCATGTGGCTGGGGGAACAGATCACCGAACGTGGTGTTGGCAACGGTATTTCCCTGATTATTTTTGCCGGTATTGTCGCCCGGATGCCGACGGCGATCGGAAATACCTTTCGCCTGGTTTCCACCGGTGCCATGAGTATATTTCCGGTGATAATCCTGGTTATCCTAATGGTGGCCGTGGTGGGGGGGATCATATTCGTTGAACAGGGCCAACGCAGAATACCGGTGCAGTATGCCAAAAGGGTTATTGGCCGAAGGATGTACGGCGGCCAAAGTACCCATCTACCCCTTAAAATCAATACTTCGGGGGTTATACCGCCGATTTTTGCATCATCTATTATGATGTTCCCGGCAACCATCGCCCAATTTATTACGATTCCCTGGATGCAAGACATCGTTGGGGCTCTGGCGCCGGGGAAACTGTTATATAGTGTGATGTTTGTGGGGTTGATTTTCTTCTTTTGTTATTTTTATACCGCTGTGACCTTTAACCCCGTTGATGTCGCGGACAACATGAAAAAACAGGGCGGCTATATCCCCGGGATCCGGCCCGGGAAACGAACCGCGGATCACATAGACAAGGTGCTCACGCGCATCACCCTGGGTGGTGCAATCTATGTTTCAGCAGTTTGTGTGCTGCCGACGATTTTAATAAACAGGTTTAACGTCCCCTTTTATTTTGGCGGTACAGCGCTTCTTATCGTGGTGGGCGTAGCCATTGATACGGTTGCGCAAATGGAATCTCATATGTTAAGCCGTCATTATGAAGGTTTTTTGAAAAAAGGCGGCGCCAAAGTAAAAGGCAGGTTTTAGTGTGTATTTGGCCGCCAACACTCAATTGGGGCTAATAATTCAAAATCCGAAAAAAGCAACCACAGCAGGTAAGATATGGCCAAGGAGGAACCCATAAAGGTAGAGGGTATCGTACTGGAAACGCTGCCCAATGCGATGTTCAAGGTCGAACTGGACAACAAGCACCAGGTATTAGCGCATATTTCCGGTAAAATGCGGATGCACTTCATCAATATTTTGCCGGGGGACCGAGTTACGGTTGAGCTTTCACCATATGATCTCACCCGTGGCAGGATAACATACCGGGCTAAGTAACTGAGAGGTCGGGGTGTTTTTTTCACGACAAGATGATCGCCCTGATGCTTTTAATGGGCAGAGGGCTATTGCCACCGAGAAAGGCAAAACACGTCGTCGGTTCTTGTTGGAGTGAAAGTCTTAAATAGCCGGCAATAAAATGCAAGGCAGTTGCCGCTGTCAGGCTTGGCAGGCAACAACCCGGCATCTTGTTGTGAAAAAAATACCCCGACCCCTGAAGTAACTATATGGTGGCGGATTGTTGTCGGTTTCCGGAAACAGGCATTAACGCTGTCTTCGAAGCGTCCACCGTTCACGGCACCGCATCGCGTATCCCGTATCGAACCGGAGGAGAGGTCGATGAAAGTCAAGGCATCGGTTAAAAGAATATGCCCCAAGTGTAAGATTGTACGTAGAAAAGGGGTCGTCAGGGTGATTTGCGAGAACAAACGACATAAGCAACGGCAAGGCTAGAGGGGGTAAAATTTGGCACGAATTGCAGGCGTTGATTTACCGAAACGTAAGCGGATTGAAATAGGATTGACGTATATATACGGAATTGGTCGAAGTACTTCCAATCGGATCCTTTTGCAACTTGGTATTGATCCAAACAGAAAAACAGATGATTTGACGGAGTCCGAAGTTAGTGACATCCGTAAAGTGATCGACAGCGATTATAAGGTCGAAGGAGAACGCCGTTCCGAAATTTCCATGAATATCAAACGATTAATGGATCTGGGAAGTTACCGCGGGCTTCGGCACAGACGGTCCCTGCCTGTGCGCGGGCAAAGAACCAGCACCAATGCACGCACACGCAAAGGACCCAAAAGGGCCGCTGTCAAAAAGAAAGGTGCTGCCAAAAAGAGATAAAGCAACACCCATATCCGGTTTTTAAGGGGTCGCCAAAGACAGGTTTCCGAGCGCGACTGACTATTTAAAATAAAAGGCAGAGGCAGCTTACATGGCAAAAAAAACGCGTTTCAGAAAGAAAGAAAAAAAGAACATCTCAAACGGTGTCGTTCACATCCAGTCTACTTTCAACAATACGATTGTTACCATCACTGATCCGGCCGGTAACGTGGTCGCCTGGTCCAGTGCCGGGGTACAGGGGTTTAAAGGTTCACGAAAGAGCACGCCTTTTGCGGCCCAACTCGCGGCCCAGGATGCTGCTAAAAAGGCAATGGATCATGGCATGAAAAATGTGGAGGTCTATGTAAAAGGTCCGGGACCTGGAAGAGAGTCTGCCCTGCGGTCTTTGCAGGCAACGGGATTTAATGTGGTTTTGATCAAGGATGTGACCCCTATCCCTCACAATGGTTGCCGGCCGCCCAAGAGACGAAGAGTTTAGAAAATAATGCTATTGACCGACTCCATGGCAGTTATTGGATGTGTTTTAGTTAAGTTGATTATACATTCAATCGGTTAACCATTTTAACAATATTGAAGGAGGCTAGTTTGGCTCGATATACAGATTCGGTGTGCAGAATATGCCGACGGGAAAACTTGAAAATATTCCTAAAAGGGGATCGCTGTTATTCAGACAAGTGTGCTTTTGACCGACGGGGTTATCCGCCGGGACAGCATGGTCAGCGTCGCGGGCGCAAGATCTCGGATTACGGTATTCAGCTGCGGGAAAAGCAAAAAGTTAAACGGATGTATGGTCTTTCCGAAAAACAGTTTCGCCTATTTTTCGCCCGGGCAGATCGGCAAAAGGGTGTAACCGGGACAAATCTTTTGATCGCCCTGGAACGTCGACTCGATAACGTAGTTTATCGTTTGGGTTTTGTTAACTCGCGCGCTCAGGGACGCCATTTTGTGAAACATAACCATTTTATCGTCAACGGCAAAAAGGTCAACATACCGTCCTTTCTCGTAAAAATAGGTGACGTGGTTCAGGTCCGCGATAAAAGCCACAAAGTACAAGCCATCGGCGATGCGATGGATGCAGTCGTTCGGAGGGGAATACCCCAGTGGCTCGATCTGGAAAAAGACAATAAAAAAGGTGTCGTAAAAGGTTTTCCGGTCAGGGAAGACCTGACGATGCCCATGCAGGAACAATTTATCGTAGAACTGTATTCTAAGTAAGGACAGCCGCACAAGCAATTATTAGGGACGATCCGAATACAGAAAAACGGGCAATCGAAAGGCCGTAACCGAATACGCCTCAAAGCAAAAATTCGAAACAATCTGGAGAAAAAAAATGCCGTCAGATGAACTCAGGTACATAAACTGGCAGGATATGATTAGGCCGGGAAAGATCCAAGTTTCCAGCAAGCCGAACTACGGCAAGTTCGTTTGTGAACCATTGGAAAGAGGATTTGGCATAACCATCGGCAATTCCCTCAGGCGCATTATTCTATCTTCTCTTTATGGCGCTGCGGTGACATCGGTAAAGTTTGAAGGGGTTATGCATGAATTCAGTGTCATTCCCGGGGTTCTTGAAGATGTTTCCGAAATTATTCTGAATTTAAGGGAAGTGCGTCTAACTATTCCTGATACGGAACCAAAAGCCATACACATCGATGCTAAGGGCGAAGGAAAGGTGACAGCCGGTGATATCATCAGCAGTGACGGAAAGTGCGAGGTTCTGAATCCGGGTTTACTTATCGCCACACTGGCCGACAAGGCAACCTTGAAAATGGAAATGACCGTGAATGTCGGCAAAGGTTATTCTCTGGCCGAATCCAATAAAGATGAAGAAGCACCGCTCGGCACAATTCCGATTGATGCCGTTTTCTCACCCATTAAACGGGTTAATTATGTTGTGGGCAACGCCCGGGTTGGCCAGAAAACGGACTATGATAAACTAACTTTGGAAGTCTGGACCGATGGGAGCATCCTTCCCGAGGATGCGGTTGCTTATGCTGCCAAGATTTTGAAAGAACAGATGACAATTTTTATCAATTTTGACGAACAGCTCGAACCGAAATCAGACAGAAAATCCCTGGAGGAGGAGCGACCCAAGTTCAACGAAAATCTTTACAGAAGCGTTGAAGAGCTTGAGTTATCCGTGCGCAGTGCCAATTGCCTCAAAAATGCCAATATCCTAAAGATTTATCAGCTGGTAACGAAAAGCGAAGCCGAGATGCTGAAAACTAAAAATTTCGGGCGCAAGTCTCTTAACGAGATTAAAGAAGTTCTTACTGAAATGGGTCTTTCCCTTGGGATGAAGCTCGAAGGTTTTTCACCGCCGCAAGAAGATACGGAAGAAGGAGAATAAGGGATACCATGAGACATCAGAAAGCCGGATTGAAATTAAATCGCACCTCGAGCCATCGGATCGCGATGTTTAGAAACATGGTTACCTCTCTATTTAAGCATGAGCGCATCCGGACCACAACTGCCAAAGCCAAGGAATTGCGGCGCTGGGCGGAGCATATAATAACCCTTGCCAAGCGAGGGGACCTGCATGCCAGACGCCAAGTGCTGGCCGTCATAAGGGAAAAGGCTGTTGCTCACAAATTATTTGAAGTGGCCGTCGAGCGATATGGAGCGGTATCCGGTGGCTATACCAGAATCACAAAGCTGGGCAGACGAACGGGAGATGCGGCCCCGATATCTCTAATTGAGCTCCTGGTTATGGATAAGGACAAACCCAAAAAGAAAAAGGTAACCAAAAAGAAAGTCAAAGCCACGCCACGAAAAGAACCGGAATCCAAGAAAAAAGTTGAGTCGACGGATAAAGAGGCCGAGACGGTTGCTCAAAAGAAAAAAACGGTTAAAAAGAAAGCCGAAACAGCTGAAAAAAAGCCAGCCAAAAAGCCAGCCGAAAAGAAAGATGAATCCGCCGCTAAGGCAAAACCAGCCAAAGAAAAGGCGGACAAGCCCGCCACAGCCAGGAAAAAAACTGTAACCAAGACGGTCGACGATACAGAAAAAAGGGCTGTCAAGCAAGACGTAAAAACGACTGCCAAAGAGAAGGGGGACAAGCCCGCCACAGAGAAGGCGGATAAACCCGCCCCACAGAGAAGGCGGACAAGCCCGCCACAGAGAAGGCGGACAAGCCCGCCACAGAGAAGGCGGATAAACCCGCCACAGAAACGGCGGACAAGCCTGCGTCAACCCCGAAAAAGACCGTGAAACAGAAAGCTGAAGCGCCTGAAAAAAAAGTCGCCCGCAAGAAAGAAAAAAGTGAGGCAGAGGTGAAATCGGCCGCTGGAAAAAAAGCAAAGCCGGAAGATAAAAAGGTTGAACCTGCGCCCACCAAAAAGGCGCCGGCCCAAAAAACACCCTCAAAAACCAAAGAAAAAAAATAGCGGCCAGCCTTCAATGGCGGGTTCAAATGGTGCCGAATCCAAAAATTACCGTCAGTTACACTGGGCCCCGTTTCTCAAGGTACGGGGCCTTTTTTTTGTCTTCGGGCATGCTTTTTGGTTAAATTAATCACGGTTTGGTTTGGATCGTCTGAACGCGTGTTGCTTTTAGTTTTTGGCCGTGATTTTTTGGCTGCATACAGCATCTCATCGGCTTTTTTTAAGAGCTTTCCCGGATCTTTTACCGAACCATCCTCGGTGGAAGCAACGCCAAAACTAATGGATACCGGTATGGATATTTCTGTTTCTTGAAAAGGGTGTTCGGCGAAATAAGATTGAATCCTGTTCGTAAGGTTTATGGCGCTCGATTTTGTTGTCTGCGGGAGAATAATAACAAATTCATCTCCTGCAAATCGAGCCACCACATCTGTATCACGACTCAGCTCCAATAAACGGCTGCCGACGTATTTCAAGAGCCCATCCCCGCTATCGTGTCCGTAAACGTCATTGACCCGTTTAAAATTATCCAGATCAAAAAAGACCACTGAAAGACTGCCGCCGTAGCGTTTTTCGCGGCTGAATTCCCTTTGTAGCACGGCTTCCATTACCCGCCGATTCAGCAGACCGGTGAGCGGGTCATGATAGGCAAGATACTGCAACTTTTCGTGGGCGGTAACATTTGAAAGGCACAAGGATACCTTTACGGCCAGCCGCTCGAGCAGACTCGTATCGATGCCGGGTTGGAATCGAACCCGTGATAGATCGGCCTGATTGAGGCTGCCGATAATCTCGCCATCCAGTGTGATGGGAGCGACTGCCAGAGACTTGATAAAGTATTTGCGATTCTTGGGCAGGAGTTGGTAATACGGTTTTAAATTGTCATTGACCAGCAAGGGTGTTGTGGTTGATCCGACCAGTTCCATGAAGTTCTTTTTGTCGATAACGTTCATACGCTCTCTGAGGAGCTCGGATGATTCCAAAGACTGAATGAATCGTGACACCTCACTTTTCTCGATAACAGAAATCCAAACGTAGGGCACTCTGAATTTTTTCCGGATTTCGGTTAATAAGAACTCAAACAGATCGGTGTAATTCAGAATGGCAAGTATACTTTTTTCGATTTCGAAGAATTTTCTGGCTATTTCTTCATTGTGCTTCAGAATTTCAGAAATGGTTTTGAAATCGTTCATTTTAGTTCAAACCAAACAAATGTATCCTGGGTATGGTCGGTGGATTTTTTTTGATCTAAAAGTATGGAAAATAACCTTACAGCTGTCAAGAATAATCAGTCTTTGAGCGAGCAAACCCGCTTGACATCTATAATTTTTTATACAAAACTGACCGGAAACTTTATCACAATAAGACTATCCGTGGCCCGGATTTATCCAAATTAGAATATAATTTTAAAATCACTTTAAAACCCTGATACTCACTAAACTTGAAGCTATCTCAAAGATGCAGATTGCGGTCAAAGACAAGGCGCGGGCCGACGAAAAAGCGGAGCATACACGACAGTATGTGAGCATTTTGAGGAGGTTCGCAACACCGTAATTGGGCGTTAGATGTATTTTTGAGATAACTTCTTGAATTGAAGGCCTAACGAACGTGTCGGATTCCAAGCTGTGCAGCCTCTCTGAAGCAATTGACCGTTATATAGACAATGGTGGCCAGATCGCTATGGGCACCTCCCAGGAGACTCTTATCCCCTTTGCGGCAGGACATGAAATCATACGACAGGCTAAATCCCGCCTGACGTTGATCGGGCCTATTTCCGATATGCTGTTCGACCAACTCATCGGTACGGGTTGTGTGCATCGTATTCGTGCAGCCTGGGTAGGAAACGTAATTACCGGTTCCGGGTATAACTTCCGGCGGGCTGCTGAAAATGGCCTGATTGGAATAGAGGATCATTCGGTTTTAACACTCACCATGGCATTGAGTGCCGGTGCCATGGGAGTGCCGTACATGCCCGCCCGCACCGCACTGGGCAGTGATCTGTACCGAACCAATGCCGGTTTGAAAACGATTGTCTGTCCCTTTAGCGGCAAGGCCCTCACAGCCGTCGCTGCCATAAACCCGGATGTCGCCATAATTCATGCGCAACGCGCAGATGAATTCGGAAACGCGCATGTCTGGGGAAATCTGGGTGTAACCCGCGAAGCCTGTTTGGCTAGCCGACATATCATCATTACCGCCGAGCAAATAGTATCTCCGGATGTCATCAACAGCGATCCCAACCGGGTGGTTACCCCCGGTTTTCTTGTGAGCGCAGTTGTGCATGCACCCTGGGGGGCGCACCCTTCGCCGGTTCCCGGACATTATAATCGAGATCATCAGGCTTTTATAGATTACCGTAAGGACAGCAAAACAACCGAGGATTTTTCACGTTGGTTGAAAAAGTGGGTGGAGGACATCCATACCCACAAAGATTATTGCCGACTGCTGGGTGCAAAACGTCTGGCCCGGTTGGGCTTGAAATATCACGTCCTTTCAGAGCCCGCGGATTATGGGTATTGAGTATTATGTCGCTGGGTAATCTAATCACTGTTTTTGAGATGGAACACGAGGACCGTATTAGACAAAGTGTTACGCGTTGCGGGTTGCGCGTTGCGTTTTCAGATATAAAATGCTTATCCCGCAACCCGCAACCCGCAACAGTTGGTATCAACTTGTTTTAGATATAAACAGATAACATCTATGAATGCTGAAAACTCACAATCGTTGGAGTATACTCCCGCCCAAATCATGGTGACTGCCGCGGCCCGTGAGATAGCAGACGGCGAAGTCGTGTTTGTTGGCATGCGCCTGCCGCTGCTGGGCTTTTTACTGGCCAAGAGTACCCATGCGCCCCATGCGATCGGCATATATGAGTTGGGAATCGTTCGCAATACTTTGGCACCTGACGCGATACTTACGATGGGGGACTTGCCAAATCTGCACCGGGCCCAATGGCTGGCGGATTCCGCAGATTTGATGGGGCTGCTCCAGCAAGGGCTGGTCGATGCCAGCTTTATCGGTGGCGCCCAGGTGGATCGTTTCGGCAACTTAAATACCAGTTATATAGGCGGTTGCCAAAGCATCCAAACACGGCTTCCCGGCAGCGGCGGTGCGTGTGATTTGGCCAGCCTGGCCCGACGGCACATCATCATTATGGTTCATGAAAAACGCCGATTTTTGCACCGGGTGGATTATATTACCTCACCGGGTTACGGTAATGGTGAGGGCTGGCGCGAACAAGTCGGTCTGCCGCGCGGCGGGCCGTCCACGGTCATTACAACCCTCGGCATCTTGCGCTTTGATCCGGACACAAAGGAAATGGTTCTTTCCTCAATTCACCCCGGTGTGAAAGTGGAAAATGTAATGGCAAGCACCGGGTGGCCGCTGCGTGTGGCCGACCATCTGGACCAGACCCCGATTCCTACCCGACAGGAACTGGCCATGCTCCAGCAGTTCGATCCGCAAAGCTACTGGACCGGGTAAAATTGCGGATAATTTGATAACGCCAAAAAACAAGTTTTCTTTTTGTTGCTGGCAGCTTTGCGTGGAAAATTGAGTGGAAACCGCACCTCCCGTTTTAGGGGTTTGACTTTAGGTGTTGAACAGTGCTAAATGTCTGTTTTGAAACCACTTCAAGCCTGATTGCTGCCGGCTGTTAGTCATGTTTTCAAAAATTTGCGGTGCTTGTCGTTCTTTCAAAAGGAGGAATAAATACAATGAGTTCTGCGAACCTGTTAAAAGATAAAGTAATACTGGTGGTAGATGACGAGGAAGACGTGCTGGATACGGTTGAGGAAGTCCTGGACATGTGCCTGGTGACCAAAGCCCAGGATTATGATACAGCGCGTCAATACCTGATGAGTTATACCTATGATATGGTCATTTTAGACATTATGTTGCCTGGCACCTCAGGTTTTGACGTATTGGCAGAAA